>SFPR01000114.1 GCA_004551865.1 Bacteroidales bacterium | reverse complement strand
TATAACCTTGTTGTTTTTGACTGCATAAAAGCCCACAATGCCGTAGTCGCCGTATTTGTCATAGGCGGTGACGTAACCGCAGTTTGCGTCTTTGTCCTCAAAAAGCGCCTTTAATTCCTCCTTTGAGGAACGCAGCTTTGTGAAGTTAAGCTGATTTGCGCGGAAAATAAGCTCATGCAGTCGGTCAAGGTTTTCCATGCAGTCGATGTGGAAATCAACGTGTATATTGCTCTGACGCAGAAATTCCTCATTTGACCCCATGCTCTGTTTTATCATGTTTTTCTTTTCAAGCACCTTGTAGCTTTCAAGGCGCGACATATTTTTGTCATGCTTGTCAAGCTTTTCGATTTTCTCATAAAGCTCGCCGATCCGATCGGGGAGCGCCGTCATAATTTCGGGACAGTAGTATTTCGCTTCTTCGAGGTTTTGTCTGTTGTCATCAATAAACAGCACATTCGCGGGACGTAAATTCATGTTCTCTATTGTGTCCCTTATGCGCTGTCCCTTTGGCTGCCAGTTGATTGAGTTAAAGACAAAATATTTGTCCATATCCCATTCCTTCAGCTTGTCGATACATGGCTTTTCGTCATTTTTAGAGCATATAGAATTGACAATGCCTTTTTTGCTACACATCAAAACAAGGTCGCAAGCCTGCTGTGCAGGCGCGACCTTTTGTTCTGAAATAGTGCCTTTCCAAAAGGTTTCGTCAAGGTCCCATATAATCAGCTTGATTTTTGATACGTCCATGACAATTCCCCCTTTGGGTTTATCTTAATATAATGTCCTCTCTTGCCGGACCGTTTGAAACTATCTTGATAGGAACTTCAAGCTCCTTTTCAACAAATTCAATGTAATTACGGCAGTTTTCCGGCAAATCCTCGTACTTCTTAATACCTCTTATGTCGGTTTTCCAACCTGGAAGAACCTTTAGAACAGGCTTTGCCTTTTCAAGCTTGTTAGTGGTCGGGAAGTCCTTTATAACCTCGCCGTCAACCTCATAGCCTACGCATACGGGGATTTCGTCAAGGTAGCCAAGCACGTCAAGCACAGTAAATGCAACCTGCGTTGTACCCTGTACACGGCAGCCGTAGCGTGATGCCACGCAGTCAAACCAACCCATACGTCTTGGTCTGCCTGTTGTCGCGCCGAACTCGCCGCCGTCACCGCCGCGGCGTCTTAGTTCGTCAGCCTCGTCACCGAATATCTCGGAAACAAACGCACCCGCGCCTACTGCTGATGAATATGCCTTTACGACTGTGATAACCTCCTTGATTTCATACGGCGGAATACCTGCGCCGACCGCGCCGTAACCTGCAAGGGTTGATGACGAGGTGGTCATTGGGTAAATGCCGAAATCGGGGTCTTTTAGTGAGCCAAGCTGACCTTCAAGAAGAATGTTCTTGCCCTCCTTGATTGCCTTGTGCATGAAAGCAACTGAATCTATAACGTACGGCTTAATCATTTCGCCGTATTCCTTAAGCGTTTTGAAAAGCTCGTCAGCGTCAAGCAGCGGCTTGTGGTAAACGTGCTCAAGAAGAAGATTTTTAACCTCAAGCACATTTTTGATTTTTTCCATCAGACGTTCATCGTCCGCAAAAAGCTCCCATACCTGAAAACCAATCTTTGAGAACTTGTCGGAGAAGAACGGAGCGATACCTGACTTTGTTGAACCGAACTGGCGGTCTGAAAGTCTTTCCTCCTCATACTGGTCGAAAAGCTTATGATAGGGCATAAGCACCTGACATCTTTCCGATACAACGATGTTTGGCTTAGGGACGCCTTTGTCTACAACCTCGTTAATTTCCTTTATAAGCTCGGGAATGTCAAGAGCAACGCCGTACTCTGTAACGGAAGTACCGAGGATAGGAATAGTTGTTGTAGCCTGTGCAGCAGCCTGAAGAGCAGGAGTTGCATTAGCCATAATGAGGTCAACGTTTGAAGAAACGAAGCCGTTTACAATTGTTGAGCAAGCGTTAGAGTCGTTTGAAGCGTTCTTAACCTCAATCGTAACCTTGTCACCGAGAGCCGCTTTGAGAGCGTCCTGGAAGCCCTTAGTTGCCTGATCGAGAGCCTCATGCTGTACAAGCTGAACTACGCCAACCTTGTATGTCTTGTTTTCGTTTGATTCTGTCTTAGTACCGCAAGCCGCAAAACCTGCAAGCATTGCAATGCAAAGCAGAACTGCCAATACTTTTTTCATAATCTTAAGTTTGGTTTTGCAAAGGTACTATAAATATT
>SFPR01000113.1 GCA_004551865.1 Bacteroidales bacterium | reverse complement strand
CGAAAATGGATAAGGCAGAAACCGAGTTCGTTGGTATTTGCATTTCATACTCGCATAACCTAACAAGCGGTAAAGATAAATTGAGTAACTTGACACCATTTGATATTCGCAATAAGTTCGTTCGTTCGTTGAGCGACGACCCATTGTCGGCAAGCACGGCATATGCAACGTTTAAGAACGCTGGTATGAACGACTTGGATTCGCTTATTGCATCAAACGCTGTTACAGACCCAGCGGAAGTTCACGAAAACAACATTAAGTCGAAAGAAGAAATCGACGAATATTTAGGCAAAAATCAAAACACAAATACATCAAGTACAGCACAGGACAATGGCTCGGACGGCGACAAAAACGACGGACAAAACTAATTGGACCTTGCTGGAGGAGAGACAATGAACCTTAAAGATTTTATCAAGCAAAACAGTGACGGAACTTTTGAGTACGATGACGCGGCATTTACTTCCGCACTCGACAGAGAAAGAACCCAAGCAAGCGACACGGCTCGTAAGAACGCAGAACAAAAACTTCGTAGCGAGATTGAAAAAGAACTCAAAGCAAAACTTGAGGAAGAAGCAAAACTCACGGCAGAAGAAAAGCTGAAAAAGGATATGGAAGCGTTCGCACAACAAAAGAGAGATTTCGACAAGCAGAGAATTACCACTATTTACAAAGACGCTGGCATTTCTGACGCGGAAATCGAATATCTCACGACTCTCATAGGCGATGATTCAGACAAGAACATCGAAACCGCACAAAAGTTTGCAGAAGCGAGAAAAACCGCAAACGAGGAGTACAAGAAAAAACTCACAGAGGAATTCCAAACCTCGGGAAGCAGACCGAAAGATGGCGGCGGCGGTAACGGAGAAAGTGTCGCAAGTAAACTGGCAAAAGAGTTTTCAACGCAACCGACAGCAGGTGGATATGTCGATTTGAAAGGCGATTCAACTGACGTCAAAATATAAAACAAAAAAATACTAATATAGGAGCATACCAATATGGAAAATTACGTTCTCAACAGACCCAATTTTCTCGGCAGTGAAGTAGGTTTGGTTCTCAAGACCATTACCGTTCCCGCTTCCGCGAGTGGTGCTGTTACAGAAAATGGCAGAAAGATTGTCAAAGCTGGTTCAATCTTCGCGTCTCCGTATGCTGGACTTCTTTTCAACGACGTGGACATCACGGACGGTGACAGAATTGGCAGCCTTATGGTTCGCGGCAGCTATATCGACGCAAAGCTCCCTGTAAGCGCGGCAACGCAAGCAGAAGCATTTGCAAAACAAGGTCTCTACGCAATCGCAGAGGGCGCAGTAGTTAGACCCGACTTTGGTACGGTGGAGGTGTAATGTATGGACGTATTGAGTCTCATTAAACCGCAAGAACTCGCGGAATTTACCGAAAGTTATTCTTACAACAGAAATTATATGGGACAAAAACTCTTTACTCCTGTAAAGACCGAAAACCCGAAAATTTCTTACGAGCAACTCGTTGAGGGCGGCGAACTCCCCGTAATGGCGCAAGTACACGCTCTTGACACCGAGGCAAGAATTGGCGAACGCCCGAACTTCCAAAAAGTCGAACTCGAGAAACTTCTCATCAAAGAGAAACTTCCCGTTTCCGAAAGAGTCGCCTACTTCCTCCGCAACGGTGGCAACCAAGACGGAGTTGTGCGTTACATTTTCAACGACGCAGCAAACCTCCTCTCCCGCGTTATCACCAGAACTGAAGTCGCAAATATGGAACTTCTCTCAACCGGTAAAATCACGGTTGAAGAAAACAATGCGAAATACACCGTCGACTACGGCTTCAAGGCAGACAACAAACTTACGTTCTCTGGCTGGGAAAAACCCGCACACGGCATCCTCGCAGACCTCAACAGCGTTCAAAAGAAAGCCCAAGCAAAAGGCTTCAGGATTGTCAGAGCCATTACTTCTTCGACTGTTATCGGCTATATGCTCGCTAACACCGAAATCAAGTCGTTCTGGAAAGACAAGACCGCTCCGCTTACACAAACTTCATTGCTTGCGTGGATTAACGACTACTACGGCATTGAGTTCGTTGTGAACGACGATGTGTACAAAGTCAACGTCAACGACGCAACGACCAAACGTTTCTTCGACGAAAAAGCAATTTGCTTCCTCTCGACGAAAGGTTCTCTTGGCAGAGGCTTCTTCGGCGTAACGCCCGAGGAACTCCAACTCCGCGACAAAGTTGGTCACGAAATCAAAGAATCTTCGCTTTGCACGCTCACTATGTGGGCACAAGACGACCCCGCAATCACTTGGACAAAAG
>SFPR01000112.1 GCA_004551865.1 Bacteroidales bacterium | reverse complement strand
TCCCAGATTTCAGGACCTGTAGTATCTAAATGCGCTTTTGGATTTGCTGGGTTTACAAACTGACCAGGTATAAAACTGTTCGAGATTGTTTTTGCAAGTTCTTCGGCTTTTTCAATAGCACCTTTCATTCCTTTTGCGCCCTCTGTCAAAACGAGTTCTGCACCGTATGCTTTCATAAGCTGGCGGCGTTCTACAGACATCGTCTCCGGCATTACGATAATGATTTTATAACCGCGGGCTGCAGCAACAGATGCAAGTCCGATTCCTGTGTTACCAGAAGTAGGTTCAATTATCGTAGAATCTGGTTTTAACTTTCCAGCCTTTTCTGCTTCGTCAAGCATTGCTTTTGCAATTCTGTCTTTTACGCTTCCTGCTGGATTAAAGTATTCAAGTTTTGCATAGATTTTTGCACCGAGAGAAAACTCTTTTTCGATGTGTGTAAGTTCCAAAAGTGGTGTATGACCGATAAGCTGGTCAGCTGAAGTATAAACTTTTGACATTTTTGCCTCCATAATTTAAAGTCTGCAACACAAACTTTTGTCTTTGTTAAGTTCAATTGTTAATTAATTTTATCATTAAAGTGCAGAAAAGGCATTTTCCAAATCTGCAATAATGTCTTCGTAATGTTCAGTTCCAATCGAAAGCCTGATTGTACTTTGAGTAATTCCCTGGTCTGCAAGTTCTTCGTCATTAAGCTGACTGTGAGTTGTCGTTGCAGGATGAATTACAAGCGATTTTACGTCTGCAACGTTTGCAAGCAAGCTAAATATTTTGAGATTATCAATAAACTTCCATGCAGCATCTTTTCCGCCTTTGATTTCAAAAGTGAATATCGAAGCACCACCATTTGGAAAATATTTTTCGTACAGAGCGTGGTCAGGATGGTCTGGGAGCGACGGATGATTTACCTTTGCAACCTTAGGATGTTTTGCAAGATATTCAACAACCTTTTTGGTGTTCTCTGCATGACGCTCAAGACGGAGCGAAAGAGTTTCAACGCCCTGGAGAAGCAGGAACGCATTGAACGGAGAGATCGCCGCACCCGTGTCACGGAGCAGGATTGCCCTGATGTATGTTACGAAAGCCGCAGGGCCTACTGCGTCAACAAAGGAAACACCGTGGTAGCTGGGGTTGGGATCTGCAATCGGCGCATACTTGCCGCTTGCTTTCCAGTCAAATTTGCCTGAATCAACAATAACACCGCCGAGCGAGGTGCCGTGACCGCCGAGGAACTTTGTCGCAGAATGAACAACAACATCTGCACCGTGCTCGATCGGTCTGATAAGGTACGGTGTGCCGAACGTGTTGTCGATAACAACGGGAATACCGTGCTTGTGTGCAAGAGCCGAAACAGCGTCGATATCGGGAATGTCGCTGTTGGGGTTGCCGAGCGTTTCAATGAATACCGCCTTTGTGTTCGGCTGAACAGCCGCCTCAACCTCGTCAAGGTTGTGAATGTCAACAAACGTTGTCGAAATTCCGTACTGAGGAAGTGTGTGAGCAAGAAGATTGAAGCTTCCGCCGTAGATCGTTTTCTGAGCCACGATATGGTCGCCGCTCTGAGCCAAAGCCTGAATTGCGTATGTTATCGCCGCCGCACCGGAAGCAACCGCAAGAGCCGCAACGCCGCCCTCAAGAGCGGCAACTCTCTTTTCGAGAACGTCCTGAGTGGAGTTTGTAAGTCTGCCGTAAATGTTGCCCGGATCGGCAAGTCCGAAGCGAGCCGCCGCATGAGCGGAATTGTGGAAAACGTACGAAGTGGTCTGATAGATGGGCACCGCTCTTGAATCGGTTGCCGGGTCTGCTGTTTCCTGTCCTACATGGAGCTGAAGTGTTTCAAATTTATATTCTGACATAATAATTTTCCTTTCTGTTTCAAAAAATAATAGTTGACAACAGGGTTAATTTTTTAGTTTTTACAGAAAGGGTACATTCGTCCGAATCTGAAATTTTGTCTCAAAAGCTTTTCAAAAATCTGTTTCATAAAATCACCTATAAAAAAACGGAAAGCCTTTCGACTCTCCGTTAGTTTCAAAATTTTTCTGAACTATCGGAAGGTACGGCAAAGGAAGTGTATTCGCAAATACACATCATACAAAGCATTGAATACATCTTCATTTTGTTCGCCTCCGTGAATGTTTTGTTTAGGTTGGCAGTATAATAACACATATTACCTACTTTGTCAATAGGTAATTCGAAAAATTTTTAAAATTTTTTTCAAACCAATCTTTCGGGACAACGGGAATCTTGATTTCGGTTACGAATTTTTTCGTGTCGTTTGTCATTCCGTAATCGACGAGGGT
>SFPR01000054.1 GCA_004551865.1 Bacteroidales bacterium | reverse complement strand
GTTTTTGCACCGTGCTAAACGATTGATTTTCAAGAATTGCCATATCGCAAAAATAAAACGCCGTTTTATTCTGACAAATCGCCGTTTTGGCAAAATAAATCGCCGTTTTATTTCGACAAAACGGCGATTTATTTTTCGGATACTTGAAGACGATTGTTTTTTTGCCGATTTACCGATAGAGAAAAGCGTGGAAATTTGTACCTTTGCCCCTCTAAAAGCGACAGAATTTGAAGAAAACTATTTCTATTTTCATTTGTCTTTGTTGTTCTCTGCTTGCACTTTCGCAAAATGGAGCAACAATTTACGGAACGGTCTCCGACAGCTTGGGATTGCCCGTACAGCTTGCCAATGTTGGCGTTGTCAATCTTTCAAAGCCCATAGGGTGCGTCAGCAACGAGAGTGGGCAATACTCTCTTGAAGTGCCTGCAAACAAAGAACTCAAAGTAGTTGTTTCCTTTGTCGGATATGGTTCAATCGAAAGGGTTTTGACGCTCAAAAAAGGCGAAAAACGAAAAGTCGATTTCACTCTTGCCTCATCTTCCACGCTCTTGCAGGCTGTCGAAATTACCTCCGACAATTCTCGCGAGGAAGGTTTTACACGCGTAAGTGCCGAATGGGCAAAGCATACCGCAGGACCGACCGGCGGAGTGGAAGGATTGCTCAAATCGTTGGAAGGAGTGTCGTCCAACAACGAGCTAAGCTCGCAATACAACGTCAGAGGAGGAAACTTTGACGAGAACTTGGTGTATGTGAACGACATAGAGGTGTACCGACCTTTCCTTGTGCGTTCCGCACAGCAGGAAGGACTTAGTTTTATCAACTCCGACATGGTCTCAGACATCACTTTTTCTTCCGGAGGTTTCGATGCAAAATACGGAGACAAGATGTCAAGCGTCTTAGACATCAAATACCGCAAGCCGGTCGAGTTTGCAGCCTCGGCATCTGTGGGACTTTTGGGAGCAAGTCTTCATGTGGAGCAAATGATAGGCAGCAAATTCACCTACCAGTTGGGATTTAGAAACAAGAATACCAAGCACCTTATTTCCACAACCGACACAGAGGGCGACTACTTCCCGTCCTTCAACGACCTTCAGCTCTATGCCACATACGATGTGAGCGAAAAAATCGAGATAGCCCTGCTTGGCAACATTGCATACAACACCTACAACTTCATTCCCGAGAACCGAGAAACCTCTTTCGGAAATCTGTATGAGATGTTGAAGTTAAAAATCTATTTTGACGGTCAGGAGTTAGATTGTTTCTCCTCAATGTTTGGAGCATTGGCACTTACCTACAAGCCGAAGACCGATCTGCAACTCAAATTCATTGCTTCCGCCTTTTCGACCGACGAAACGGTAAATTATGACATACAAGGGCAGTATTGGCTCAGCGAAACAGGCTTGGGATACGAAGACGAGCAAGGTTTGGAAAGGGGAATAGGAACCTATATCGAACACGCAAGAAACCACCTCGAAGCAAGCATATTCAATTTTGAGCATAAGGGATACAAAACCTTGGAAAGCGGCAAACTATCGTGGGGAGCAAAAATACAAGGTGAACTAATATACGACAAAGTGAACGAATGGAAAATGGTTGATTCGGCAGGCTATACCATACCTTCAAGTCTCGGCATTGTGGGAGTGTATGACAGTGTTGTGGCACCAAGTTTGCAAAACACCTTTAAGTCAAACAACGACATGACTTCAACTCGTCTTACGGCATATCTTCAAAGAGATTGGAACAAGACCACCTCTTGGGGACGTTGGTTTGCCAACGTGGGAGCGAGAGTGATGTATTGGAGTTTTAACAACGAAGTCTTCTTTTCGCCAAGAGCGGGAATAAGTTTCTCACCTGCCAAAAATCCAAACCTTTTGTTCCGATTGGCAGGCGGAATTTATGCACAAAGTCCCTTCTATAAGGAATTGAGAAACGAACAAGGAGAGATTAACCCCGACATACGCTCACAAAAATCGTGGCATACCGTCCTTTCGTCCGATTGGACCTTCGAGATGTTAGACCGACCTTTCAAACTGATGACTTCTGTCTATTACAAATATCTTTGGGACTTGATTCCATACAGAGTAGATAACGTTCAACTCAGATACTCAGCCCAAAACAATTCTGTGGGATACGCTTGCGGAACAGACATTCGCCTTTACGGAGAATTTATCAAGGGAATTGACTCTTGGATTACCCTTTCGCTCATGAAGACAGAGGAAGACATCGAAGGCGATGGGGCAGGTTACATTCCCCGACCGACCGATCAGCTTTACAATATCAACATTTCGTTCCAAGATTATGTGCCTAAGATGCCCTATTTGAGAGTATATTTGAGCTTTAACTACGGAAGCGGATACCCATACGGAGCTCCAAACTCTCAACGATACCTTCAAACCAACCGAATGCCCGATTACCTTCGTTGCGACATCGCTTTCACTTTCCGAATTAAAGACGAAAACTCCTCGTGGGCAAGAAACAATTTTATGAAAGTGTTCAAAAGAATATGGTTTAATGTCGAATGGTTCAACGTTTTCTCGTCCCAAAACGTCATTTCATACTTTTGGGTTGCCGACTACTCAAACAAATATTACGGAGTGCCGAACTATCTCACCCCTTCGCAGATAAACGCCAAACTAACTCTCGAATTTTAACAAAGAAAATCGCTTATGGAAAATCTACCACTTTTTTCCGATTATAAGTTTCGCCTTCCCTCATTGGCAAAAGAGCCTGCCAAACTTCCAAACGGAGCAATGCTTACTCTCTTTTGCGACAAAGATGCAGAGATTGTGCGATTGGAATTTGTCTTTCGCAATGCCGGCAGCAACAATCAGCAAAAGTTTTTCACCGCAGCCGCATCTGCCAATCTGCTTACCGAAGGCAGTGCAGACATGACGGGCATACAGATGGCTGACAAGCTCGATTATTATGCAGCCTCGGTCGAAAAATCTGTCGATAGGGAGTGCAGCAGCATTGTTTTTTACTTTTTGAAAAAGTATTCTTTGCAACTATTGCCGCTTATAGAGCTTATAATCAAACAACCTCGCTATTCGGAAAAAGAATTTGAGATTTACCGCAACCGACAGAAGCAATCCTTTGAATTAAACAGCAGCAAGACAAGCACAATGGCTTATCGGGCGTTTTACCAAAGCCTTTTTGCCGCTTCAAATCCCCTCAGCCGTTTCGGGAAAGTTGAAGACTTTGATTTGCTTTGCCCGAGCGATTTGAGAAAGTACTATGACGAATTTTACTCTTGCCGAGAGTGTGAAATATATCTTGCAGGCAATTTTACAGATGAGTTTCTCGGGGAGATTGAAAGCCGCTTTGGTTCAAAGCCATGGGGAAAATCGGAAATCAGAGTGCCGCAACACTCTTGTGAAACCCTCACTGTTCCCTCTCAAACCCTCTTTGTTCACAAAGACAAGGCGGCTCAGGCAAGCATAAGGAGCGGAAATCTGACCCTTTTGCACTCTCACGAGGATTTTATGCCGCTTAAAGTTCTCATTGCCCTCTTTGGCGGATATTTTGGCTCACGTCTTATGACCAATATCAGAGAAGAAAAAGGCTATACCTACTCAATAGGCTCTTATATCACCACTTACCGAAATTGTTCTGTGCTTTCGACAACGGCAGATGTCAATTCGGACAAGGCAGAAGCCACCCTGAAAGAGATAGATGTCGAGATAGAAAGACTACAAAACGATTTGGTTTCTCAACAAGAGCTTACGATGTTGAAGAATTACCTTCTTGGCGAATGTTTGAGGGGATTGGACGGAGTGTTTGACCTTTCGGAGAAGTATTCTATAATAAGACGCAGCGGCTATTCGTTGTCCTATTATGATGATATGCAGAGAGCAATCACCCAAACGACACCTTCTCAACTCAGAGACTTGGCACAAAAATATCTTGTGGCAAACAATATGAGCAGGGTGGTAGTTTGCGACACTGCTTCTGTGAGAGAGTAAAACAAATGAGGGAAATGAAATCACTTGTCTGCCTTTTGGCTCTTGCATTGTCGGCAATCGGTTTGTCGGCACAAGGCTTTGGCATTTGCTGTGTTGAAGTTGGCGAAACCACAAGCACAACCATTACATTCTCTCAGCCGCCTGCAACAGGCTTTTCTCATTATGATATAATGACTTTTGACAACACTCTGCAAGATTACCAATCTGTGGCAACAATTACCGATATAACCCAAACCACATATTCATTTCCTTTGGCTGAGGCGGCAACTCAAAGCGTCCGATGCAGAGTTCGGGCGGTTTATTCTTCGGGAAACAATCTGCAAGACGATATTTCGACAATCTTTCTCGGCTTTGAACAAAACCAAGAAGGGATAATAAGACTTGTGTGGACGCCTCTTGGGGAGCAGATGCCCCAAGGCAGTGAAACAAAGCCCTACAAGATTTATCGCAAACGCCACTCCGACCTTGCAGAGTGGAGCTATGTTGCTTCAACAGAGGCAACAACCCATACCGACAGCCTGCCTCCGATTTGCAGCGACACGATTTATTACAAAATAGAGGTCGAAAATGACAATGGTTGTGTGTCTCGCTCAAACCAAATCAAACTTGCCGTTACCGACACCCGACCTCCCGAAGCTCCGACGCTCAATTCAAACTCGATAGACATTGATTTGCAACAGCTGACGCTTAATTGGATACCCTCAAACTCCGAGGACGTATATGGATACATCGTTTGCTCGGGCAGTCCCTGCGTTGCGATAGACACCATTTGGGGAGCTGATGCTTCAACTTACCAATGCGACGAATGCAGTGTTGAAGAGCTTAACTCGCTTGCCGTAATGGCGTTTGACACTTGCTTCAATACAAGCCTCAGAACAAACACTCACACCAACATGGTGCTGAATGCCAAGCGTAATGACTGCTCCGACAAGGTCAAATTGAGCTGGAATGCTTACACGGACTTCGATTCGGGGACAGAAAAGTACGATATATATTACAGAGAAGGTGAAAGCGGCAACTACAATCTTGTTCTCTCAACTCAAAACACCGAAGAGACAATCACAATCGATGCTTCAAAACCACTGCATGCCTTTTATATAGAAGCCGTTTCAAACAACGGTACGGCAGCACGCTCAAACCTCAGAACACTATCCGTAGATGCTGAAACACAAGTAGATTTTATCGAGATAAGACGAGTATCGGTCAGAGAGAATAACACAGATGTTGAATTGGAGCTTTATGTTGATGCTTCAATCGTTGTTCCTTTCTATGAGCTTCGCCGAAGCGAAAACGGCGGAAGCTACACCCTGATTGCCAACATACCATATAGCGGCAACAACACTTTGACCTACACCGACAATCTGCCACATTCTGCCGCCGAAAGCTCGTTTAGCTACATTTTTGCAGCCCCCGACCGTTGCGGATTGGTCTATAAAACCTCTTTGGCGGTCAGTCCGATGCAACTTTCGGTCAAGTCAATCGACCCGGGTAGCAATTTGCTCACATGGACGCCCTACAACGGCTGGCAAAGCGGTGTGGGACAATACCAAATCTTCCGTTACTCTCAGTCGGAGCCTGTTGTGTTGCTTTCTTCTTTCGTTACATCGAACTCATACACCGATTACTCTGCCGATGTGTTGAGTTTGTCGGACCGAACCTACTATTTCGTGCAGGCAGTTGAGGCAACAGAGGGAGCAGACGGCAAAGCACAGACGGCAAACTCCACTTGCGACTATGTAAAGCACGAAACACTGATTTATATTCCCAATGCCTTCATGCCCAAAGAGCCGGAGAACAATATATTCAAGCCTGTCTGTCATTTCATTGCCCAAGGCAGCTATTCAATGAGGGTTTACAATCGCATGGGAGAGCTTCTCTTTGTGTCCGATGAGCCTGAGAAAGGTTGGGACGGACGATACAAAGGAGAGTTTTGCCCTTTGGGAACATACGTTTACCATATAGAGTATGTAAACAGCCGAGGCGAGAGAGAAATACGGCAAGGCACCGTGGCAATAGTTCAATAGACAAAAACAAAACGATATATGCAAAAAATAGAAACCATACTTACGCCTGCACTTTTTCCTTTCAGGACAATGAACGACACACATATTTGCGTGGTTAATGATATTTTAAGAGCCACAACTTCGATTTGCACCGCCATAAGTAACGGAGCAAAAGCCATTATCCCCGTAAGGACAATCGAACAGGCAAAAGAATACAAGGACAAGGGCTATCTTGTTGCAGGGGAGAGGATAGAGAAAACTTTTCCCTTTGCCGACTGGGGCAATTCGGCATTAGAGTTTACCAAAGAGAGAGTTTGTGGCAACGAAATAGTACATTCCACAACCAATGGCACGGTTGCAATCTCCATTGCGAGCGAAGGCAATCCGCAAGAGATAGTCATAGGAGCGTTTTGCAACCTTTCATGTTTGTCAGACTACCTTGTGGCAAAAGGAAAAGACGTTCAAATTTTTTGTTCCGGCTGGAAAAACACCCCCGCACTTGAAGACACCGTCTTTGCAGGAGCATTGGCAGAAAAATTGCTTCAAAGCGGCAAATTTGAAAACAAAAACGATTCTACAAATCTTGCACTTGCCTTGTGGAGAGAAGCAAAGAGCGATTTGAGAGCCTATATGGAAAAAGCATCTCACATACACCGCTTACGAAAATACCACATGGACGATGTGTTTGACTATACCTTTCAAATTGACACCTGCAATGTCGTTCCCAAACTTGAACAAAACAAAATTGTAGGTGTTGTACAATAAAACCAAACGGCGTTTCGATATACAGACATTAGAAACAAAAATAAAATATTAACTAAAAAATCAAACAAGATGAAGAAAGTAATGGTATGTTTGTTCGCTTGCCTTATGACATTGGCGGCAACAGAGTGTGTAAACGCACAAAAAGTAAACTTTGGTGTCAAAGCAGGATTAAATTTGTCCACTTGGAGCTATGACGATGCCTCTTTGAGACCCGGATTTCATGCAGGCGGATTTGCAACGGTTCAATTCAGCAGAATGTTTGCTGTTCAACCCGAAGTGATGTACTCAATGGAAGGTTCGGCAAGGAAAACCGAATCGACAACAACAATTTTGGGAACAGAGTATTACGCAAGAAACAAATACACAGCAACTTCCCACAAGTTGATTGTTCCTGTCATGTTACAGATTTCTCCAATCAGTATGCTCACAGTTGAAGTCGGTCCTCAGTTTGGCTTTAATTTGGGATTGCAAGGACACAACAAATTTGAAACAAACGTTGTGGGTGTTGCAAACTCTGAAAGCGATGTAGAATATGACAGCGAGGATTACAATATGTTTGAAATGGGTATTGCAGCAGGCTTGAAGCTCAACCTTACTCGCAACATGGCAATCGGTGCAAGATACGTTTACGGAATTAGCCCGATATTTGACGAGGTCAAAGTAGGCAATAGCGTAATTAGCGATGCAGTTCATACAAGCAATATCATGGTAAGTTTGAACTTTGCCTTCTAATTAAAGTAGTACATAGAATAATCAAAAAAAACGAAACGGCGTTTTGGTCATTCCGAAACGCCGTTTCATTTTGTCAAAACGCCGTTTCATTTGAGTGAAACGGCGTTTTATTTTGCTTAATTGCAAACTGCTGATTGTCAGTTATTATTTTGTTCTCTTTTTGGTGGTATGCGGCTTTGATGTTATCTGCAAAACCTGCTCGTCGCTCAGGTTTTGAGCGTCCAAACCTTTGTCAATTTTGTAGTTCTTGCCGTTATATTTGATGTAAAGACCATATCTGCCCTCCAAAAGCTCAGCTCCGTTTGCAAAAGTCTTGATTGCAGCCTGCTTTTTGGCAGTTCCCTCCACAATATCCAAGGCCTGCTGCTGTGTAATCTCGTCGGGACTTACCCCTTTGGGAATACGGAAATTTTCATCGTTATATTTGATATATATTCCGAAGCGTCCGTATGCCAAAGTGATGTCTTTGCCCTCTTTGGTGGCGAGAACTTTACCCACAAGTGCGGTTTGCTTGTCTTTTTTCTCCATTACCTGCAAGCATTCTTCGAGACCGACTTCCAAAGGGTCGGTTGTTTTCGGCAGAGTGTAGTTCTTGCCGTTGTAACTGATGTATGCACCAAAGCGACCGCTGTTTGCCACAATTTCCTTACCATCGTGAGTTGCCACAACCCTCGGAAGTTTGAACAAATCCAAAGCCTCCTCCATTGTTATGGAACTTATAGATTGCGAAGATTTGAGAGAGGCAAACTTCGGCTTGATTTCGTCCGATGTTTCGCCAATTTGAATCATTGCACCGAAGCGTCCAATCTTTGCATAGACGTTTCTGCCGCTCTGAGGGTCAGTTCCGAGCAGACGTTCGCCGCTTTCGCGTTTGCTTTCTTTGGTTGCCTCCACCTCTTTGTGGAAAGGAGTGTAAAACTCAGCCATCATTTCTTGCCAACTCTCTTTTCCCTGAGCTATGAGGTCGAATTGTTTTTCTACCTGTGCGGTAAAGTTGTAGTCAATTATGTCTGTAAAATGCTCAACAAGGAAGTTGTTTACCACCGAGCCTATGTCGGTCGGGTGCAACTTGCCTTTCTCGCTGCCATAGTTCTCTTTCTCGCAACTTTCGCTCACCTTGCCGTTTTGAAGCACCAAGACCACAATTTCTCTCTGCTTTGCGGGATTGTCTTGCTTGGTTACATATTCGCGTTTCTGTATTGTGGTGATTGTAGGAGCGTATGTAGAAGGACGACCTATGCCTAAATCTTCCAATTTCTTGACAAGCATTGCCTCGTTGTAGCGAGCCGGCGGCATGGTATGGCTTTGCTGAGCCTTAGAATAGGCATGTTGCAAAACTTCTCCTTGATTGACCCTTGGCAAAATTGCAGAAGAGTTCTTGTTTTCGCCCTCCTCGGCGTCTGTATCGGGACTATACACCTTCAAAAAACCGTCAAACAAAATCACCTCACCGCTTGCAATATATTTTTCGCTTCGGTTGGAGATGCAAATTGATATATTGGTTTTCTCAGTCTTTGCATCAGCCATTTGAGAAGCCAAAGTGCGTTTGCGAATAAGGTCATACAACCTTTGAGCTTGGGCATCTGCCTCGATGGTTTGACGAGAGAGCTGAGTGGGACGGATAGCCTCGTGAGCCTCTTGCGCTCCCTTTATCTTGTTTGCATACTTTCTCGCTTTGAAATACTCTTTACCATACTGAGAAACGATAAGTTCCTCTGCCTGTTGCAAGGCAAAATCGGACAAATTGACCGAATCTGTTCTCATATAGGTGATATATCCCGCCTCATAGAGCTGTTGGGCAACCAACATGGTTCTCGATACCGACATTCCGAGCCTTTTTGAGGCTTCTTGTTGAAGTGTGGAAGTTGTAAAGGGAGCAGGAGGCGACATCTTGCCGGGTTTGGTCTCTATTGCCTCAACACCAAACGACGCCTCCGAACAAGCAGACAAGAAATCGACCGCCTGCTCTTTTGAAGAGAACTTTGTATCAAGCGTTGCAGTCATATCCCGTCCCTCGGCGGTGATAAAACCTGCCTTTACCTTATATTGGGTTTGTGAAGCGAAAGATTGGATTTCGTTTTCCTTTTCCACAATCAGCCTTACGGCAACGCTCTGCACCCTTCCTGCCGAAAGAGCAGGCTTAACCTTCTTCCACAGCACCGGAGAAATCTCATAACCGACAATTCTGTCCAAAACCCTTCGAGCCTGTTGGGCATTGACAAGATTGATGTCAATCTCCCGAGGATTGGCAACGGCATTCAAAATGGCAGTCTTTGTAATTTCGTTAAAGACAATACGTTTGGTTTTGTCGTCTTTTAGTCCGAGAGTTTCTTTAAGGTGCCATGCGATAGCCTCTCCCTCACGGTCCTCATCGGAAGCGAGCCAAACCATGTCTGCTTTCGCAACCTCTTTCTTCAACTCGCCTACCACCTTACCCTTATCTTCCGAGATCACATACTTGGGCTTGAATCCATTCTCAATATCTATGCTTATGTCTTTTGAAGGCAAGTCTCTGATATGACCAAAACTCGATTTGACCACAAAATCCTTTCCCAAAAACTTCTCTATCGTCTTTGCCTTTGCAGGCGACTCCACTATAACTAAGTTCTTTGCCATTTTGTAAAATTTTGAGCCGCAAAAGTACAAAAAAAACCAACAAAGGCAGCAAAAACTCCAAGTTTTTCTCTTGCGAAACGCCCTTTGAACACAGCTTTTGAGCAATCTGTTTTTGCAGCTCAAAACAATGACTTGGCAAAACGGCGTTTCGTCGGAACAAAACGCCGTTTTATCGTACTGAAACGGCGTTTTATTTTCGCAAAACGGCGTTTTGTTTTGCAGGGTTTTCGACAGGGTACAACAAAGTTGCAAACACTCTTATTTTCAGTTTGTTGTAATCTCACGGAAATTGGCTTTGTGATATGGCAAAATGAGCGTGCGAGAGACTAAAGAGAAGAAATAATTTGCAAAAATGTTGCATTACAATGGCAAAATACCATACCAAAATCGCTATAAGAGCGGCTTAAAAGTGGCAAAATGTGCATAAAAACGACAATGTGAAATGTTAAAAGTGTAGTAAAACAATATAAAATTTGACAATAGGCATATAATGATTTCTAATTGACGACTCATAAAAATAAATCCCTAAACCATGTTAATAACTCTATGTGAGGTCGTGTTATTACC
>SFPR01000053.1 GCA_004551865.1 Bacteroidales bacterium | reverse complement strand
ATAAGGTAAAGAGCGTTTGGAGCAATAGTCTCTCAAATGGTTGCGAATGGCATTTGATGGCTCAGATTGCAAAGCACAATAATCTATCTCCAACACCTTGTCGAAAAATCCCGGAACATGAAACCCGAAAGCTCCGTTGTCGATTGCATCTTTGTCATAGTCCTGTTTCCAACTCTTTGTGGAGAATGTGAACTCCAACTTGTTGCGATATTCCTTCTGAATTGCGGAAGGAAGAATGGACATCATCTTTGAACAATCTGCCTTGGCAATGCGTTCCAAGTTGTCTCTCACCTGCTTCTGCTTATAGGTAAGCTGGCTTTGGTAATTCATGTTCTGCCACTTGCAACCGCCGCAAACTCCGAAGTGATTGCACATCGGCTCTGTTCTCAAAGGCGAATGGGAATGAAAACGTATCGCTTTGGCTTGTGCAAAGTTCTTTTTCTTCTTATAAATCTCCAAATCGACAACATCTTGCGGCACAACGTACGGCACAAACACCACCAAGTCATCAACTTTGGCTATGCAATTACCCTCGGCAGCTGCTTCCAAAATCTCGACTTGCTCTATAATCTGCTTGGTCTTAGTCTTTTTCAGCTTCATTTCAACTGCTCAAAAATCAAAAAAAAGAAGCATTGGAAAACCTCAATGCTTCTCGCAAATATCTCTTGACTTGTGTTCTCTTAATACAAAGAGCGGTAAACTATCTCTCGTCAGAAACAGTAAGTTTGTACCTGCCGTGAGCTCTACGAGCAGCTAAAACTCTTCTACCATTGGCTGTTGCCATTCTCTGTCTGAAACCGTGCTTGTTTACTCTTTTTCTGCGTGAAGGTTGATATGTTCTTTTCATCGTCTTTATATGTTTTTGAGGTGCAAAGGTACGACTTTTTTTTGAAAGGGCAATATCCGAGAGGGCTTTTTTTTGAATTTGGCACATTTTATGCCGTAAATACTTGGAAACAGCGAGTTTTTTTGTACATTTGCAAATCGTATTCGGAAAGCAAACCGACGTAATAACAGGTAAAAAGCACGATTTAGCTCATCAAAAAGGGCATGGACAGAAAGTTAAACGACATTTTGGAATTAAGACAGGAGGAAGTGGAATTGTCAAACCTGCTGAGCGTGGAAAGACTCTCGGAGAAGTTCCCCTATTCGGCAGTGTTGCACGTTTATGCTGCCAAGTTTGCATCTCTTCTTGGCAATCAAAACAAGGAAAAACACCTTGCTGCCGCAGCAGCATACGCTTGTGAGAGAGCGGCTTTGAAGCATTTTATGGACGCAAAGCTCACCCCTTGTGCCAAAACGCCGTTTCACTCTGACCAAAACGCCGTTTCATTTGAGCAAAACGGCGTTTCAGTAGAACGAAAGGGCGTTTTGGAAAAGCCTGATTTTGAGACAAAAGCAGAAAGCTCCGACATATTGGAAGAGATTGACCGTTATAGCGAACCCGACTTGTCGGACAATCCGACGAAAGAGGAAGTGATTGAACGCTTTTTGAAGATTGAAAATCCCAAGGTGAACACCTCCGAGAACACTTCGGACAACCCTGCGATTGAGAAGATAATAAAGCAATCGGCAAACGACGAGTTCAAAATCGTTACCGAGACAATGGCAAAGCTATACCTCAAACAAGGCAACAAAACCAAGGCATTGCAAATTTATCGTCAGCTTTTGACCTCCAATCCAAAAAAAAGTGTTTACTTTGCAGACCGAATCAGAGAGTTGGAAGAGGAATAAATAACAAAAAAATCAAAAATAAAGTATGTTTGTATTCGTAACAGTATTGATTATTATCGTTGCCATTTTGTTGGCAATCGTAGTATTGGTTCAAAACTCCAAGGGAGGTGGATTGGCAGCCAACTTTGCGTCTCAAAATCAAGTAATGGGAGTAAGAAAGACTGCCGACGTATTGGAAAAAGCAACCTGGACGCTTGCAGGCGTGTTGTTGGTTTTGTGTCTTGTGGCAACAGCTTTCACACCCGGCAAAACAGCTGTTGAGAACAGCAACGGAACACAGTTGGACCCCAATGCAATAAAGACAACCGTTCCTGCACAACAAGCTCCTGCAATGCCGGCAGCACAACCTGCCGAACAACCTTCGGCAAACTAAGCCTTCGGAATTGATAAGTAAAGAAAAGCACGAAAAGGTCGCCTGTTTGTTCGGGCGACCTTTCGTTTTGTCTGATTTTACGCTCATCTTGTCCGAAAAAGACGCCGATTTCTAAAAAAAAGACGCCGTCTTTTTGAAATAAAACGCCATCTTTTTCTGACAAAACGCCGCTTTATTTCAGCAAATCGAATAAGTCTGCAAACAAAAGGCTTTATCGGAGAGTGTTTCGCTTAAATTCTGATACCAAAATGGCACAAGCTGTTGCGGCATTGAGGCTCTCGGCCCCTTTGCAGGGCTTGAAGTGCGGAATTGTGATATTTCGAGTTACCAACCTGCGGACTTCGGGAGACACTCCGTGAGATTCGCTGCCTATAATTAGAACCGCATCTTCCGGTAGCCTCTCCGAATAGAGCGAATTGCCGTCCGAAACCAATGAAGCATAGATCGAAAGAGACTTTGGCAGGCTTTGAAGATAGTCGGTCAGCTTGCAATAGTGTACCCTCACCCTAAAAATCGACCCCATGGTCGATTGAACAGTTTTGGGATTGAAAATATCGACGCTCTCTTCTGAACAAATGACACTATCTACCGCATACCAATCTGCCAAACGAACTATCGTGCCGAGATTTCCCGGGTCTTTGATACCGTCAAGCACAAGTGTCAAACCTTTGTGGCTGAGTGGTTGTTGCAACTGCTTTCTTGCAACAAGACACCACACCTTGTTTGGTGTGGTAAGCAGACTGAGGCGTTCCAACTCGCTCTGTGAGACTTCTAAAAGTACTCTGTCATCAATCGAAGTAGGTTTATTCCATTTGTTTTGCCTTCCAAATTTGGCTTGAATGTTGCAAGCATTCTCGTCTATCCATGTTTTCACTGCACAAATGGTCAAAATTTCAAAGTCAGATTTGAGAAGTTCTTCGCACAACTTCACTCCCTCGACAATAAACACCCCGTCGGCTTTGCGATACTTGTCTTGCTTGTATCTGCACAGCCTCTTCAATTCGTTTTTTGACAACATGACGCTCTTGTTTTTTTGTTTGAATATCCTTTCTTCTTTGTTTGAAGATTTTGTTTTGAGGATTTGGTTTGATTGTTTTTCTTCGGGTTACAAAAAAATGAGGCAAATCTGCTGCGATTTACCTCATTGCACTACTTTCTCGACTTTTTCGTATTATTCTGCGTACACTTCAAAAGTGATTTCCGGCTTGATTTCTTTGTAAACCGAAATTACAACCTTGTGTGTTCCCAATTCCTTGATTGAATCGCCTGCGATAGATATTTTCTTTCTATCTACGTCGATGTCAAATTGAGCCTTGATTGCATCAGCTATTTGGATTGTGTTCACCGAACCAAATATCTTGCCGCTTTCACTTGCTTTTGCTGCAATCTTCAAGCCTTCGATTTTTGCCAAACGTGCTGCATACTCTTCAGCTTCTTGTCTTATCTTGGCTTCTTTGAATGCTCTTTGCTTGATATTTTCTGCCAATATCTTCTTATTGGACTCTGTTGCCATGATGGCATATCCTTGAGGGATAAGATAGTTGTTTGCGTAACCGTCTCTTACCTTTACTATCTCGTCCTTGTATCCCAATTTATTGACGTCTTGCTTCAATATTACTTCCATAGATTTCCTCCCAATGTTATTTTAATAAGTCTGCTACGTACGGCATCAATGCCAAATGTCTTGCTCTCTTAACTGCCTGAGCCACCTTCTTTTGATATTTATTTGAAGTTCCGGTGATTCTTCTTGGCAATATCTTTCCTTGTTCGTTCACAAACTTCAAAAGAAAATCAGCATCTTTGTAATCTATGTACTTGATTCCGCTCTTTTTGAAACGACAATATTTCTTTCTTTGCGTTTCCACCGCAATCGGTGTAAGGTATTTTATTTCTGTTTCGTTAGCCATTTCTTTTCGTTTTTAAGGTTTTACTCTGCGACTTTTTGTTCTTCCAATGCTTTTTGCTGACTCTTCAAGCCGTTTGCACGTCTCTTTTCGTTGTAAGCAATAGCATGCTTATCCAATGACACTGTCAAAAATCTCAACAGTCTCTCATCTCTCTTGTAAGCTGTTTCCAAGGTTGCTATAACGCTGCCCTCAGCTTTGAATTCGATAAGATAGTAGTATCCTGTCGTCTTCTTTTGGATAGGATAAGCCAATTTGCGCATTCCCCAGTTGTGCTCGTAAACGATTTCTGCACCCTTATCAGTCAATAAAGTCTGATACTTTTTTACCGTTTCCTTTATCTGATCCTCAGACAAAACGGGAGTTACAATGAAAACGGTTTCATACTGTTTTACCATAAACTTTTACTATTTTTTGTGTTTAATTTTGAGTTTGCAAAAGTACTGCTTTTTTTTCAAAACGCCAAATTATTTTCGCTAAAACGTCGAATTATTACTCTTCCATCTTGCCATGGCAGTTTTTGTACTTCTTTCCGCTGCCGCAAGGACAAGGGTCGTTTCTTCCGACTTTCTTTTCAACTCTTACAGGCTGCGGTTTTTGAGGAGCTTCGCCCGAATTAGTTCTCGGAGCCGCCTCCTGACGAGAAGTTTTTACGTTTCTGTTATCTGTTTTTGGCAAGTCGGTATCCCGCACCTGCTGTTGCTCGGCAATAGGCAGCGAAGCACGGCAGAGGAATGAGGTTATGTCTCGGTTGATTGAAGTGAGCATCTTCTCAAACAAAGAGAAGGACTCAAATTTGTAAATCAAAAGCGGGTCTTTCTGCTCATAAGATGCGTTTTGTACCGATTGCTTCAAGTCATCAAGCTCTCTAAGGTGTTCTTTCCAAGCATTGTCAATGATTTGCAGCGTTATGCTCTTCTCAACCGACAACGAAATCTCCTTACCTTCGGTTTGGTATGATTTTTCTATCGGAGCAATGGCTGTGATTGTCCTCTTGCCGTCTGTTATCGGGAAAGCAATATTCTCATATCGGTAGCTCTTTGCCTCATATATGTTCTTGACAAACGGAAAGGCAAGTCTGCCGATATTTGTCATTCTTTCCTTATAATAAGGATAGACATTGTCGTAGATTTTTTGGACATTGTCTGATGGTCTGTTCTTTATGAACTCGCTTTCCGACAAAGGACACTCGTATCCGCAAGTCTTGATAAATTCCATCGAAAATCCCTCGTAATCATCTTTGAAGTCAGAAACCATTACTTCGATTGTATCATAAATCATATTTGAAATATCAATCGCAAGTTTGTCTCCGTAAAGGGCATTTCTTCTCTTGGTGTAGATGACTGTTCGTTGGTTATTCATCACATCGTCATATTCCAACAAACGTTTTCTTATTCCGAAGTTGTTTTCCTCCACCTTGCGTTGAGCTCTCTCGATACTCTTGGTCATCATCGAGTGTTGTATCACCTCTCCTTCCTGAATGCCGAGACGGTCCATTACTTTTACCATTCTGTCAGAGCCGAACAAACGCATCAATTTGTCTTCCAACGAAACAAAGAACTGACTGCTACCCGGGTCTCCCTGACGTCCGGAACGTCCTCTGAGCTGTCTATCGACACGTCTGGACTCATGTCGTTCTGTTCCTATGATTGCAAGTCCTCCTGCTTCCTTTACACCCTCACCAAGTTTGATATCAGTTCCACGACCTGCCATATTGGTTGCGATTGTTACCGCCGAAGCTCGTCCTGCCTGTGCAACAATGTCGGCTTCTTTCTTATGGAGCTTGGCATTGAGGACTTGGTGTTCGATATGTCTTTGTTTCAACATTCGTGAAAGCAATTCTGATGTCTCGACATCTGTTGTTCCTATAAGCACAGGACGTTTTTCTCCAATCAAACGCTCAACCTCTGCAATCACTGCGGCAAACTTTTCTCTCTTTGTCTTATAAATTAGGTCCTCATTGTCGTGTCGTATCACCGGACGGTTGGTCGGGATTGTTACAACGTCAAGTTTGTATATGTCCCAAAGCTCTCCTGCTTCTGTTTCGGCAGTACCTGTCATTCCGGCGAGCTTTGAATACATTCTGAAGTAGTTTTGAAGGGTTATTGTGGCGTATGTCTGAGTTGCAGCCTCAACTTTTACTCTTTCCTTGGCTTCTATGGCTTGGTGAAGACCGTCCGAATAACGTCTTCCCTCCATTATACGACCTGTCTGCTCATCTACGATTTTTACCTGATTGTCTATGACAACATATTCGACATTGTTTTCAAACAAAGCGTATGCTTTCATCAGTTGGTTTATCGTATGAACTCGGTCGCTCTGCACCGCAAAGTTTTGCATGATCTTTTCTTTCTTCTCTGCTTTCTCTTCGAGCGAAAGGTTCTCCTTTTCGAGGTCCGCAAGCTGGCTTCCGACATCGGGCAACATGAAAAACTTAGGGTCTTCGCCCAATTTGGCAAGATAATCCATACCTTTGTCGGTCAGTTCTATCGAGTTGTGCTGCTCATCTATGACAAAATACAATTCATCATCGATAATGTGCATCTCTTTGCTCTGATCCTGCATATAGAAGTTCTCCGTTTTGAGCAACAACGCCTTCATGCCGGGTTCACTCAAAAACTTGATGAGAGCTTTGTTCTTTGGAAGACCATGATGAGCTCTCAAAAGCAACACACCACCTTCTTTCTCTTGTTCGGGAGTGCGATTTGCGTCTTGCAATTTGCTTTTTGCCGAAGCCAAAATCTGAGTTACCAACTGTTTTTGTGCATTATATACCTTTTCAATCACCGGACAGAAACGTTCAAACTCCTGATCGTCGCCCTTGGGTGTCGGTCCGGAGATGATAAGCGGCGTTCTGGCATCGTCAATCAAGACCGAATCGACCTCATCGACTATTGCATAGTTGTGTTCTCTCTGAACGATTTCCCGAGTGTTGCTACACATATTGTCTCTCAAGTAGTCGAAACCAAATTCGTTGTTTGTACCATAAGTGATGTCCGCATTGTAGGCACGACGTCTCTCTTCCGAATTGGGTTCGTGCTTGTCAATACAATCGACGCTCAATCCGTGGAACTCAAACAACATTCCCATCCATTCGCTGTCTCGTTTTGCCAAATAGTCATTGACAGTTACCACATGGACACCCTTTCCCGGAAGAGCGTTAAGGTAAATCGGCAAGGTTGCAACGAGAGTTTTTCCTTCTCCTGTTGCCATTTCTGCAATTTTTCCCTGATGAAGCACCGTTCCTCCTATGAGTTGCACATCGTAATGCACCATATTCCAAGTTATTCTCGTGCCTCCTGCAATCCAACTGTTGTCATAGTAAGCCTTATCGCCCACAATATTGACATTATCTCTACTTGCGGCAAGGTATTTGTCGTGTTCGTTGGCAGTAACCTCCACTTTCTCGTTCTCGGCAAAGCGTTTAGCTGTTGCTTTCACCACAGCAAAAGCCTCGGGCAGCAAATCGTTCAACACATTCTGCGTCTTGTCGTATATTTTCTTCTCCAAATCTTCAATCTGAGTGTAGATGCGTTGTTTCTCTTCCACAGCCATATCGAGTTCGCTGTCGATTCGACTTTTCAATTCATCGACCTGCTTTTGTTCGGTCTCTATTGCCGAATGTATTGTGGTCTTGAAATCAACTGTCTTGGCTCTCAGCTCATCGTTTGATAGTTTTTCAATCTCGTCGTATGCCGCAAGACACTTATCCAAAATGGGATTAAGTTGCTTCAAATCCCTTTGCGATTTAGTACCAAATAGTTTGGTGAAAAAATTTGCCATATCTGTTCTATCTTTATTTTACTTTGTTATTACGATTATTCTTATTGTTAAATTGTAAAGTCTTAAAATGTTTCCAAAAAGGCTGTTTGTTTTCACAGGTTGCCATTTCGGCTTTGTCTTTTCGGGGAGCATAAATATCAATTGCGACAATCATTGCTGTCATTGCCCAAAAAGGCACTGCAAGTTTGTCGGTTTCGAGAAACTGATTGAGAAAACCATGAACGTAATAGGTAGTAAGCGACATCAAAACGAACAACGCCAAGTTTGCCACGGCTTTATCTTTCGTTCTTCTGTAAGCTCTTATTCCCACAATGAAGGTTACGACAAACACTGCGGTATTTGTCAAAAATCCCGGTACGCCCTGCTCCGACAAAGGTCTGAAATACTCGCTGTGAGTAGAGCCGAGGTCGCCTGCATCTGTACTTATCTGAGTACGATTGAACGACTTTTGATAAGCGCCGTACGTATCGGCATACGTTCCCGGTCCCCAGCCAAAGATCGGACGCTCTTTGAACATTGCCAAAGCACAAGCCCAGCGATTGAGACGCTCAACGTTTGAGTCATCTGTTGAAATGTTGGTAATGGAACTTATATGCTCTGCCATATTTCCCGAAGAATCTTGGTCATTCTTTTCAAATTTGCCTATAATTGCACTCCACGACAAAGCCACTCCAACAGCCAACACCGCAAAAGCACAAACGTAAGTTTTGAAACTCAAATTCAGCTTAACCAAAACCCAAAGCCCGAAAGCAACAAGCACGCTTATCCAAGCCGCTCTCGAATAGGACAAAATCAAACCCGTTACCAACAACGCAAAAGCAGCAAAGCAAGCAATCGAAATCAACACTCCTCTTTTGTGCTTCACATTATATATAAGGTAATAGGTAACCGAAGGCAACAACAGAGCGATTGCAGCTCCGTAAGCGGTGTGGTCATTATAAAAAGGCTTCATACAATAGTGAGCAAAGCTGAAAGCAAACCCATGAGAGGCAAACACCAAGGTTGCAATCACCACCACAACACAAAGCGAAAAGGCATACAACCCGACAAAAGAGCCTGCCTTTTTGATATTCCTAAACAATATCACTCCCAAATAAAAACAAGGAATGATGAACCAAAGTTGCGAAACAAGGAACTTAAAAGACACAAAAACATCTTCGCTTGTCAAGCACGTGATAAGCGTCCACACAAGATTGACAATCAAAGCCACCGACACAGGGTGCGAAACAATTTTCTTGTCATATCGTCCCGAGAAAAACAAATGCCATACAAACAAAACCATTACCACAATCAGCAAAGGTTCTGAGGGAATACTCATTGCAAAACCCTCTGTGCGAAAAAGCAAAGCAAGAGGTGTAGAAAAAGCAATAAGCAGAAGAGAATCCGGAAAGTATCTTGAAATAAACAAAAGCACGAAAAGCACCACAGGAACGGCAGCATAAGCATAGTATTCGTACTCCAAACAATACAATCCTCCCCAAATAAAGAGCAGACAACACAAACCAATGCAAAGATAAGTCTTGTTATCTTTGCCAACAGTGTTTCCAAACGACCGTATTGCAGATTTAATTTTACCAAGCAACCTTTCTGCCGGTTCAAATGCCTTCATCAGCAAACTTTGTTACCCTCTGTCTTATCTCTTACAACCAACACAAACAACGCAAGCAAAGTGCAACATATCGCAGATGTCAAAACGATTATCGAACGCTTTGGTTTGTCCTTTGAATAAGAAGGAGTGGCAGCCTGAATGATGTATTCAACCGGAATTTGAGCCTCTCTATCAACATTTGCCTTTTCCAAAAATTCATTCCACTGCGACAAATATTTGCGATTGTTGTACAACTGTTCTCTTAAATTGGTGATTTTGGCACCAGCCTCTTCCAAAGCGAGCATCTTTGCTTCCAATCTGTTCACTGCGGCGGTGTTTCCGGCAG
The DNA here is from genome assembly GCA_004551865.1 of Bacteroidales bacterium. Lineage (GTDB taxonomy): Bacteria > Bacteroidota > Bacteroidia > Bacteroidales > P3 > Onthomorpha. The sequence goes on along the minus strand of SFPR01000053.1, from coordinate 979 downwards.
CCACCTGCTTTGCCAACTCTTGAGCAAACCTCTCTCCCATTCCGTCGGGATAGAAAACCTTATATTCCTTGCTCAACTTTGAAAGACTGTCGGTCAAAAGGTCTATCTCTTTTGAAATTCTGTCTCTGGAACGTTCCACAACAGAGCAAATCGAATCATATTTGACTTTTTTGGCTTCACTTCTTACAACCGTTACTTCCGATGCTATAAAGTTGGCAAGGTTTGATGCCATTTCGGGATCTGTATCCCACACGGTAATCTTTACACCCAAATTGTCGGTTCGCTTTACCTTAATATTATTGTATAGCTTTCTACCCATTTTTTCGTCCAACTCTCTGCCCGATGCCTTAATGCCGTAATGTTCGGCAAGGTTAAACTTAGTGCAAGCCGCCCCGACAATACGACCCGAGTTGATAATGTCCAACACATACTCGCAGTCGCTCGAAGATCCGAAGTTCATAGGATCAACATTGTCCATATTGCTCAAAACCCCCTTCGATATAGAATTGGTATCGCTCGGAAGAAGCACCACCTGAGCCTTATAATAATTAGGTAAAAGAAGAGTAATGCCCGCGGTAACAACGGCAGATGCAACAAAAGTAACAGCCAACACCTTAAAGTTTCGCTTTATGAACTTGAACGTAGCTTTCAAATTAAATTCCTCCATTTCTCAATCACTTGATTTGTTTATTCACCGCCCAAAAAAGCAAGGGCTTGCAAAGATATACAAAATTCTGCAACCTGCAATCGTCCAAACGCCTTTTTAGACAAAAAACAACGCTGTTTTCCCTCAAAACAAAATCAAAACAAAACCCGAAAGCAGCCTCCTGCCCTCGGGTACGTAAAAAAAGAAAAAAGAATTTTCGTTCCAATAGCAGTACATCTTAATGCACCACTATCTTGTTTGAAAATGAAGTTTCATCTGTTTGCACATTCACAATGTAAGTTCCCGACGCCACTTCGTCAAGGGTAAATGTGC
>SFPR01000111.1 GCA_004551865.1 Bacteroidales bacterium | reverse complement strand
TGAGAATAGGACAAAACTTGAAAACCTAACCGATTATAGGGAAAAGTGTAACAACGCTCTTGACGACGGATTTAGGGAAATTGAAGTTCGCGCCTTGCAAGACGAACTCGCCGAATTGTATTACGGCAAAGAGCCAAAGGAATAATATATGTTAGATATTATACAAGATATTGACGAAAATGGCGAACCCGTCCAAATGGACGAAATCGACTATAAGATAGATAAAATCAAAAAAGGCACAAGCGAAATGTTTTCAAAACTTATCGCTGAAAAAACTGCAAACGAAGCCCGCTCTAAACCGCTTACGGCAAAATATGGTTATCGCCTTGCAACGAAAATTACGGCGGTTATCCACCAACTCGGACTTAAAGACACCGACCATATTATTAGTCTGAATAATGACGATATAAGGGGCTATTTCAACGCCTATTCCGACCTAATCGCATTTTACAACGAATACTTTGACTTTCCTGCCAACAAGCAAGATTTTTGCGCCCTAATCGGCATAACGGTAAAAGTTTACAATTCGTGGGCGGAAGATGACGATGACGAGCGACGGCTTTTGGTGCAATCAATCGACGACTATTTCAACTCACTCGGCTTTCACGCTGGCGAAGTCGGCAACGTCAACGACAAGGCAACAATGGCGCGAATGAAAATCAAGGACGCGGGGCAAGGGCTTGTGGAAAACAACTTTTCGGCAACAATCTCGGTTGAAAACAAACTTAACCAAAGCCCGCTTGAACTCCAAAAGCAACTTGAAAGGCTACTCGGCGCAAGTATGACGGCGGAACAAAAAAAATTAAAACAATAAAATAAAAATACTTGACAACCGCATTTGGATATGATAATATTAAACCATACCAAAGGCGGTTTTTACATAAAGGAGTAAGAAAAATGAACTTTGCTTATATGAGAGTTAGTACAAAAGATAAACAAGAATTTATCCGTCAAGAGTTTGTGCTTAAAGACTATAAGATAGATAAAGTGTTTGAAGAAAAGATAAGCGGGACTAAAAAGGCTTGCGGTCGTCAAGAGTTCGAGAAAATGCTTAAAGAACTTAAAGCGGGCGACACGGTTTACTTTGAGAGTATGAGTAGAATGGCAAGGTCGGTGCAAGACCTTATAGAAACCACTGACTTGCTTGCTCATAAAATGAAAGTCAAGGTAGTATTTATTAAAGAAAATCTTTCTGTCGGCGGAAATGGACTTGACGCAATGGGCGCACTGCTCTTTAATGTAATGTCGGCATTTGCACAATTCGAGCGCGACATCATAGCGGATAGGACAAAACAAGCATTGCAAGCCCGAAAAGCGGCGGGAGTGGCACTTGGACGCAAGAAAAGCGACAACTATGATGAGCAAGTCGCCGAGATTGAAAAGTGCCTTAAAAACGGATATACGGCGCGAGAGATATGGGAAAACCGAGAAGAACTCGGAATAACCTACGGTCGCTCCCGTGTCTATGAATTAGTAAAAAACATTGGAGGTAATAGATGAAAACAACAAGTGAACTTATGGCAACGATTGCCGAGTGCCACGCAAAAGTTTCGCCTATGATAGCGGACGAGCAATGGGTGGACAGCGACGGCAACATTTATCAAATTGACAGGTCGCCCATAAATTGGGCAGCGGTCGTTAAGGCAAACAAATTGAAGAAGAAGAGGAGAAAAAGAAAATGATAAGAAGTACAATGTTGACAGACGCGTTCAGTGAGTATAATGGCGACTGCGAAAAGGTGGAACGCCTTGAAGCACTTGACGAGGCGATTGCCGAGATAGAAGAATTAGGATTTGAAACCTACGCAGGGCGCACACTTGCGAAACTCAAAGAAATGCGAGAGTATTGCAAGGAAGAGATTAAGGAAGAAGCAGAATTTGAGGGTGTTTGCCCTTATTGCGGAGCGGATTTGGAATATGACGACAGAAGCGGAGAATACGAGTGCCACGAGTGCGGATATGGCGGCGGATATGTGCCAAACGAAGATAGGCTTGAAGAGATTTAAGGCAATGACGAAAGCGAAATTTTTGTACAAAACAATAAATAAAGACGGCGATGTTGAATGGTGGTATGAGTATCGTGGGTATGAATATTCAATTACACCTTTCAAAACGGAGTGGTCGTTATCGGAACTCCACAAGAATGAACAAAGCAACATAGATAGGCTGATTGAAATAAACCATAAGCCGTCCTTTAAGGGCGAGCCTGCTGAAAAGGGGTTTGAACTCTTTTGGAAATATTTGGAGGAATAAAATGACAAGACAAGAACAGATAGACGAAATGGCGAAATATATCTGCAACGCGTGCGAAATGGGGCACGGATTTGATGGTTG
>SFPR01000052.1 GCA_004551865.1 Bacteroidales bacterium | reverse complement strand
ACCGGCGCACCTCTCCGTTGGGCAACTGGATCTCGCCCAGCTCGTCATACTTGACGCCGTCCACCTGCTTGACCAGCATCAAGGGGCCAGCCACTTCCTCAATGGTTCTGTACTCTTTTATCATGATTGACAGGATCTCCTTTCACCAAGCCATCTCAGGACTGCCGGGCGGCGGACACCAGCCCGCTCAGCTGTTCCGTCATCTCGGCTTGAATACGCTCTGCCGCCGCCTTGTACTCGGCATAGGGCACGGCCTTGAACCGGCCAATGTCCTCACGGACCGGCAGGTTGGACACCGCCTCCACATCCGCTCCGTCGGCGATGGCCCGGCGAGCCTTGTCCTCAAAGGCAAAGACTTCACAAAAATCAAGAACCTTGTTATCACCTATTCTATATGTAACACCAAAGTTGAGCTTTGCCTGCTCGCCTTCTGCCAAAGATGATTTCTCTTCCAAAAGGCAACTCATCATCTTGTGAGTTATGTTGGCAAAAACAGGTCTTATTTTCAAGGTATGAAACTTGCCGGAAATCTTTCCTGCTGCCTTTGCTTCGGAAACAAAAGCCTTAAATCTCACATTTGAAAAGGCCTGAATTGGTTTAGGAGATACTTTGTTGTTTTTGTCCTTCGACAAGGGCCAAAGCAAATCTACCTTTATATTATTGACAGTATCGTTCACTTTCAGACCGCTTACCGAAAAGCCTTCGGGGAGATATAGTGGTTTGTCTTCGTTCAGCTGTACCTGCTTGGTGGTTAATCTGCTGTCTTTTTTGTTTTGCTCCTGCTTCTTGCCGCAAGAGCTTGCAAGCATCACCGCTGCAAGCACAAGAAGCAAACATTGCGATTTTGTTTTGCTCATCTGACTTGAATATATTTTTGAAAATGTCCTGCAAAGGTAGTGATTTATTCTCAGATAAGGTTATCTGTATAGTTTTATTCTTTGCAACAAAATGAGCAAGCTGTGCTTAAAATTGTTGATTGCAAGTCTTGTCTTTTGAGAAAGAGGAGTTTGCACAAGTGGTTTGGTCGCTTCTACAAAGTCTTTGCAAGCAAGGCTTTGAAGATATTGCTCTCTTTTTGGATTTGGTCTTGCTGAACGCTCAATGGCAGGGTTTGATGCTGCGATGTATTCATATTTTGTGGCAGTGAGTTCCAATGGCAGGCTCTTTATCAGCGGCAACAATGATTTGTTTCTTACAATCAGACAACTCACGCCCCTATCGTCGGCAATGTCTCGGTGAAAATTATCAACACCCCAATAATCGCCTGCAACAATGTCGCTTTTTGTCTCGACAGATTTTGCAGGGCATGAAAAGCAACAGTCTCTCTGCAAAAGGTTTGACTGAAAGGCTTTGAGAAATAGGTCGTTGCGTCTTGTCTTTCGGTGTATTGTGCCTTCGGGAGTTGAGATTTTCATGCTATATTCGCTCCATGAACGGTCTTTGTTGCGAAATTCTATGCCGGTTATGCTTTCCGGTTTGGTCTTTGTGCGTCTGCATATTGCTTCAAGGTAGTTTTGCCAAGCCTTTTGAGAAGGCACTCCGTGGCAAACTATTTCCATTGTGATAAGTTCGGGATATGTTTTTTTGAGGTAGAGTTTGAGTGCCATGACTTGGCAGGGTGTTCCCACAAAGAGTACTTTCACGCCTTGCAGGAGGTAGTTTTTTGTCTTCAAATAGCAGTCTGTCATGTCAGATTGAAGATATTTTGAACCCATATAGCCCGGCAGGTCTTCTTTTTTTGAACAAAAGTCGTGAATGAGCTTTGTCGGCGAAACAAATCGGGCTGCACAAACAACGCCTTGCTGTTCTATTATATGGTTGGCAAGTGTGGCAAACACTCCTCCCGAAGATGATTTGATGCGAATTGATTTGCTTTTGGCTTTTGCTGCAAAGACGTTTTCGGATTGCTCTCGTAATGTTTTGGGTGCAAGAACAGGGCAGACGCTTTCGCACAATCCGCATTCATTGCAAGCTCTCAAAGGAAGCAATGGTCTAAACCAACCATTATTATCTTGTTTCATCTGCAAACAATGCCTTTGGCAGACGGCAACACAAGCTCCGCAACCGCAGCAAGAGGCTTCCGACACTTTGTTTATGACCGACATTTGCGTTTGGTTTTAAGTATTTTTGTAATCATTCCTCCAAGCAAATCTCTCTCATACCGATTCATGCTCACAAACCAAAATATGGAAAGATAGACGAGCGAAAAGGCTGTTATCGCGACAAAGAGAGATGTGTAGGAATTAAGGGTTAATTGTCTGATTACAAAGTATGATAGTATTGTAACGGCAAGTGGTGCAAGGCTCATTTTGAAAATCTCTTTCCAAAAGGCTGCAATGTCCAAGCCGACCCGTCTTTGGTAATAGGCATTCATGATTATGATTTGTCCCAAGACCAAAGCACCGCAGGTAGATGCCGCACAACCCAAGGCTCCGTAGTGTTTTGAAAGCGGAAGTGAGGCAACGAAAGCAAGCAATGGTATAATCACATAACTCACAGAACGAAAACGCATCATGTTGCGAGCTTGCAGTATAGTAATTCCCACGTTCTGAATAAGGGGTACAAGCAAGGGGAAAAAGAAAAGAAGACATATTGTGTAGGCTTGCAGATATTCCTCTCCCACCCAGAGCAAAATGAATTGTTTTCCGAAGAGTACAAACCCGCAAACGACAAAGCTCATGATTATGAACTGCAATCTGCCTGTGCGAATGAACAAATCGCTCACCGCTTTTTCGTTTCCTTTGATTGTAACCATGGATGTGATTTTTGGAAGTAACACTCCCGAAATTGCGGTCGAGAAAGACATATACATTTGTTGAAGTTGTATCGCTATTCCATAGACTGCAACAATTTTTGCACCGCAATATACTCCCAAAACGCCCTGTCCCATACTCCAATAGACCTTATCCATTATTGCATTGAGGAATATCCAGAACGAATAGAGACATACTTCTTTCAAAAAGGCGAAATCGAACTTGCCGAAGACAAAACTCACATTCAATTTACGCTTGCAATAATAGTAGTCGGCACAAAGGGTCAGCACATTGAAGATTGTCTGCACCACAACCATGCTTACGGCTTTGTAACCGAACAAAAGCAATACTACCATGACAAGAGGATTGAGTATTATCCTTATCAAGTTGATGACTTTTTGGAAAACAAATCTCTCGTATGCTACTATGATTGAGCGATATACGCTCATGATAAAGGTAAACGCAAGATTGAAGATGAGCAAAAGGAACATCACTCTCACTTTTGAGAGTTCTTCGGCGTTCATGTTGCGAGAAAAAAGTGTGTCAATGTTGAAATAGAGTATCAAACCCACAATCAGCGAAAGCAAAGCTATGCCGCAGAATATCACAAAGAACATTCCGTACATTTGTTTGAGCTTCTGCTCTGCTCTTTCGGCTCTCAAACGTGCCGTATAGCGAATAAGAGCATTTCCGAAGCCGAAATCCAAAATTGTAAGGCTGCCCACAACCGATGCAACAAGGGAATACAATCCATATTCGCCCTGTCCGAGCATTCGAGTGAGGAAAGGGGTATAAATCAAGCCGATGACACTGTTGAGAAACAGCGTCAGATAAGTCAGAACCGCTCCTGCCCTTATTTGGTTTGGCATTGTGCTTTTCTCTTTCGGCGTTTTGGTAAAATGAAACGGCGTTTCAGCAGAACAAAACGCCGTTTTATTTCAGCAAAACGGCGTTTTATTTTTGCTAAATGAAGCTACTGAAAATCAAATCTTTACTTTACGATTTTCATTTCCTTTATAAGGTTTGTGGCTCCTGCATACTTGTCGATGATGAAAAGAACGTAGCGAATATCTACCGATATACATCTTTGCAAATCGGGATTGAACGCTATGTTTCCGCTCATTGCTTCCCAGTTTCCGTCAAATGCAATGCCGACAAGCTCTCCCTTGGCATTGATTGTTGGAGAGCCGGAATTACCTCCCGTAATATCGAGGTTTGAAATGAAGGCTACCGGAACTGTTCCGTTCTCTGCGTATTGTCCATAGTCCTTTGTTTCATACAAGAGCCTCAATTTTGAAGGTACAGTGAACTCCCAAGATGAGTTATCTTCTTTTGCCATCACTCCATCGAGAGTTGTGTAATAATTGTAGGTAACTCCGTCCATCGGTTTGTAGTCTTTGACTTGTCCGTAGGTGTATCTGATTGTCAGATTGGCATTTGGAGCAAAATGCTTCTTGCTGTCCATTTCCATAACTCCCTTTACAAACAAACGATTTGCACGATTAAGTCTGTCTCTGTACTGACGTACAGATGTCATTTTTGAGTTCAAGTTGTTGATAAACTGATTTGTAAGTATGTATGCAGGGTCGTTTGAAATAAGTGTTACATCCAAGTTGTCCAAAATCTTGTTTACTCCCTCCAAGGTTACGAGTTGGGAAGTTTTATACATATCTTCGGCAATTTGTTTGAAGTTGTAGCCGTTGCGAAAGGCATTTGAGAGAAAATCTGCGTCCTGATGCAATATCGGAACGTTACGAAAATATACGTCCAAGCCGGCTGCGAACAACTTCTCTTCGGTTATGATGTTGTAATCTTTGAATGTTTCGGCAAAAATGTCTTTTAGCTTTGCCGCAATTTGTCTTGCTTTCTCGCTTTTGCCGTTTTTGAGCAATTCATCTTCGAGTGGCTTCATCTGACGTGCGATTGAAAACACTGCAGCCCCTCTCAAAATTGCCTCATTGGTGTAAACTCGCAAGTAATCGTACTCGCTTGTTGCTGCATAGCACTCTGCCAAATCTGAAATCACGTTTCCATATTCGCTTTGCCTTGCAGGACTTTCATTAAGCCACTTTTCAAAACGATCTTCCAAAGACTTCTTCGAGCCTTTGACGTCAAGGTTTCTCAAACATTTTGTTTGTCCCTGATAGAACTTCCAATAGTTTGAAAGACTTGCAAATTTGGCTGCATATTGTATCCTTACACGTGGTTCTTGTTGCATATCTGCCATCATGACATCGCGAAGTGCAGTACGGGCTGTTACAACCGAAGGGTTATAGATGTCGATTGCCTGCTCCACTCCGTAAGATGTGAGAAATCTGTCGGTCGTTCCCGGAAAGCCCATCACCATTACAAAGTCGTTATTCTTCACTCCCTTCAAAGAAATTGGCAAAGAGTGTTTTGGTTTCAAAGGAACGTTGTCCTTAGAGTACTTTGCAGGCTTGCCGTTTCGGTCTGCATACACTCTGAACATTGAAAAGTCGCCCGTATGACGAGGCCACATCCAATTGTCTGTGTCAGAACCAAATTTGCCTATTGATGAAGGAGGAGCGCCAACAAGTCTTACGTCCTCATATACCTCATATATAAATAGGAAGTACTGATTGCCGTTAAACATTGTTGAAACCTCGGCAGTGTATGTTGTTCCTTTTTCGGCGTTTTCCTTGATCTTTTTTGAGTTTTTGCGAACTACTTCAAGTCTTTCGTCTTCGCTCATTGATGAAGTAACGCCCTGCAACACCTGCTCGGTAACATCGTCCATTCTTACAAAGAACTTGGCTGTCAAACCCGGATTTGGCAACTCCTCTTCTTTGGAATAAGCCCAAAAACCATTGGTAAGGTAGTCGTGTTCTACGGTAGAGTGTTGTTGAATTTGCGGATAACCACAGTGATGGTTGGTTAAAATCAATCCTTGGTCAGAAACAATTTCTCCGGTACAACCTCTGCCAAACTGAATGATTGCATCCTTCAAACTCGAATGGTTAATGTCATAAATTTGTTTTGAAGTCAGCTTCAAACCTTTTGCTTTCATGTCTTTATATGTCTGCTTGTCGATATACATAAGCAGCCACATTCCTTCGTCTGCCCTCAACAATGGTGAGAAAGCAAACATTGCCGCGATAAATAATAATGTTACTTTTTTCATTTGACGTGTTATTTTTTGATTAGTAATTCCTGCTTTTTTCAAAACGGCGTTTCGTCAGAATGAAACGGCGTTTTATTTTTCTGAATCGCCGTTTTATTTTCGCAAAACGGCGTTTTATTTTTGCCTTTCTTTTATTGTGATTTACAATTTGCGATTTATGTAGGTTGAGAAGTCGTAAACCTTTGGTTTATAGTTAGAATTGGAAAACAAAGGCGAAGAAATGAGAAAGTCGGCAGTCGCTCTGTTTGAGGCAGTCGGTATGTTGTACATCACAGATATGCGAAGGAGAGCCTTGACGTCCACATCGTGAGGCTGTTGTCCCATAGGGTCCCAGAAAAAGAAAAGATAATCTATCTTCCCTTCACTTATCATTGCTCCAAGTTGTTGATCTCCTCCCAAAGGTCCTGATTTCAATCTTTTAACTCTGACATAGCCGCTGTCGGTTTCGTCAATTCCTTTGTTGATTGCTTTTTCTACCATTTTGCCTGTTGTTCCCGTGCAAATCAAACGGTGATTTGCCAACCTCAAACGGTTGAAAGCAACCCATTCTGCAAGATCGTTTTTGCAGTTGTCATGTGCTACGAGTGCAATTGTATATTCTTTCATTACAAATTCTCCTTTTTATCTTTCTTTGTTCTTACAAAAATATCCTTAAACTTGTCATACTGACGATGATAGAACAATCCCACACCCTGAGTGTAAGGTGCAATGTTGTATTTTGTGAAGTCATTGGCATTGGAACGATTAAACACTCTCATGCGGAAGTTCTCCGTCATTTTGTATTCTACGTATGCGTCTCCTATTATGGCATCTGATTGATTGGAATTGGCATCGTTTCTTCCCGAAAAGCCGGCATTGGCATTCACAACCACCCTTCCGTAATCTTTTGAGAGGTTCAAATCGACCCTGTCCGAGCTTCCGTCAGAGCCTCTCGAATAATTCATGTCCACATCGACCACTTTAATCAAATCGGTCAGCATTCCGCTTATCTGACCAAAGGCTGCCTCAAAAGCAGAAGACAATCCCGACTCCAAAACCGAGGTTTCAGCACTTCCCTCAGACGAATAGAACTGATGAACGAACAACAACGAAGCCGTTTGCTCCAACATTGCACGCTCATCGTTGCGGTCAATATTCATAAACAAGCGTTCAACCGTGTTAGCGTCCGTATTGGGAAGGCGAATGTCGAATTTGGGCTGAGGATTGGTCATATTGCCGCTCAATTTTATCACAGAATGCACATCAACCGCCTTTGAATATTCCTGACCGAGTATCGGAGCAAGAGAAGCCTTGGTTTTATAGACTGCTTGAAGGTCAATCACTCCGTCGGCAGGGGCTCCCGACCAAGAGAGTGTGCCTCCTTTTTCAATCTCAAAAGCTTTTGTTATCATGTCAAGCACAGAGATTTTGAAAAATCCGTTATCTATATTGACCGTTCCAAGCATCGACAAATCCTTTTCGCTTCCCACCTCAATTTTAAGGTCGCCATTTCCTGCCGCAGACAGCTCTCCTTTGAGCTGATTGAAGTCCATGGGGATAAAAAACTGTGCATTGGGATTTACATTCAGCTCTACAATGATGTTAAATCCCATTGAACTTTGCTCCAAAGGCTCTGCTACTTTTTGGACAACCTCTTTGCATAGTTCAGTTGTTGCAAACTGAATGTAGGAATTTTCATTTGCCGACATCTTGCTTGAAAGCGGAACGGTGAGAGAGGTTCCCCTTTCGGTTTTTGCCGCAACTTCAATGTTCAAAAAGTCCAAATTGCCATACAAATTGACGTCTGCCGAAGCATAAACGGTACCATAGTACATTGCATCGATACTTTCTTCGGTGTCAAGCATCTTCAACTTGTCGGCTTTTGCCTTCAAATTCAAATCAAACGAAGAAAAATTGTCGTGAGATACCGTTCCGTCAATCGTAATCTTGTTTTTCTGTGCGTCTTGCAGCACAAAATTTTTCAGAGAGAAGACATTGTCGTCCATATACACCACATCGTCAAAGCTGTATGTGGTATTGAGCATATCAATCTTGATTGCTGCATCTTGAAACTTCAAATTGCCTTTGATATGAGGCTGAGAGAACTTACCTTTTATCGCAAGTCGGTCTGTCGAAAGCCTGCCTCCTATGTATGAAGAGAGCGAAGAGAGGTAGGTTTGGGCAAGTTTCAAATCGAAATCCTGCATACTGACTATCAAATCCAAGTTTTCTTGTTTGTCGTCCGGCTTTATTCTGCCCTTAATCGAAAGAGGGACGATTTGTTTGTTCTTGCTGTCGGTGTAACTCATCTTTATGTCGGCAGAAAATTCATCTTTGCTAAGCATATTGCTCAGTCCGATTTTGGCTTTCCCCAATCTGACATCGTTAATAATCAAATCGTCAATCGAAAGGTTGGAAGTAAGTGTCAAATCTTTCAATAGGCTGCGAAGAACTACCTTGTCGTTAATTCGTCCGTGCATATCGAGACCGAAATTTGAGAGTATGGGATTAAAATCCGATATATCGAGGTTGTGAAAGGCTATTGTGAGCTTGTCTTCCGCTCTGTCGGACACATCTCCGTTGATTACAATGCTTTCATTGTCCTTTACGATTGCAAAATTCATGAAACTTAAACCATCGCTTCGGTAGTTTATCAAATGATTGTCGTTGAATTTTATTTTGTTTTCAGCCAAAAGGAGGTATGAGTCGTCAAAAGAGACTTGCAAGCCTGTGTTTGTAAAATATGAATGCACGTCAAGGCGTCCTCCTATCGAGTTTTGAGTTTGGTTTCCGAACGTTGAGAGCAATCTCAGGTCGTTTCCGTCAAGGTCTATGTTTACTTTGGGATTATAAATCGTCAGACTATCTGTCAGCTTCATGCTTTTCAGACCAGCAAAGAGCGTAAAGCCTTCCGGAGTTGTGGTTGCAGATGCCGAAATGCTGTCAAATATCATTTCGCCAAGGCTGAATGTTCCTGCGTAAAGCTCAGAGAAGAATATATCTTGCGGGTTTATTTTACCTTTAAGCCCCAAGCCTCCGCTCAAATCCATATCCATTCCCAGCATACGGCATATTTTGGAAATGTCTTTTACTTTCAAAGAGAAATCTGCAACAGATGTTATGTCGATGTTTCGATTGATTGTGTCTCTTTTTGGATTTGTTGCCCCCGAAGCCGACAAGAGTTCCAAATCAGGCTTGTATCTATTGACTATCGCACCTATCTCTTGTGCCAAAACTTCGATTTCATATTTTCCTTTGAGCAATACGTCCGCAAAATCGGACATCAACACAAGTGAGTTTGCCGTGCTGTCATTGTTGAAGTTAATATTGAGATACTCAAACTCAAAGTTCTCGTTCTGAGTTTTGATTTGTGTGGATTGCAAATCAACAAAGGCTTTCATGTTTTTGAGATCGAAATTCTCAACTTTTGCAAAAAGGCTGGTCGAAAGCAGTGCCGTGGTGTCGGAAAGAGAGAAGAAATTTATCTTTTTTAGATTTGCGTCAGTTATTTCGGCTCTCACTCTTGCCCATTGGTTGTCTGACATTTCACCTTTGCAATTTAAGTTCAGCACAATGGCATCGTCGAGTATGTCGCACTGAGCGTCAATTTCTCCTTTGTCCATTTGAGCGTCCAAAAAGACCGAATTGTAATTGTTACCATTGAAGTGAAGGTTGTCCAATCGAGCTTGTACATCTGCAAACAGCTCACTCAATCCCGCAGGGATTGCCTTTGCTTCAAGGTCTATGCTTGTTGTTCCGAGCATAGGTTCTTTGAGTAGTTTTCCAAGGTTGAAAGATTGGCTTTCCACCTTGCATTGGTAGCTTGTTTTTCCGTTTTCGGTTTTCTCTGAAGCAGCTTCCAATGCGAGACTTCCTATGTCGGTTGTAATATCTCCCTTGGCATAAAAATTGTTTATCAATCCCACAAAATCTGCCTGCATATCTATCGTACCCAAAGAGTACAGCATTTCGGGAAGACGCACGCTCGAAAGCATTTCTCCAAATTGCAGAGAATTAAATCCTTCTGCCGTTGTCTGCAAGTCTTGAAGTGCTATGTCAAAAACTGTGTTGTCAATGTCGGGAAGTCCGGAAACGCTGCCCGAAAGCGACACTTTGGTGTCGTTTGCAGCCAAAGAGAGGTATTCACACTTGGCATCGGCAACAGTTCCCTCAATGTGAGTAGAAAGAGAAAAGCTCTGATCGAAACCTTTGAGCATGGGAGCCCAATAGGTTGCGTCTTTGACCGACACAAGACTGCCTTCCGAAATATAGAGATTGCAGTATGCCGAATCGATAAAGTGAGAATAGGTATTCCAACTGCTTGTGCGTATTGCGGCATGAAGTTTGATGTCGGAATTGTCTGTTTTTAGTCTCATGTCTCGACAAAAGATACCTTTGGGACTTACTGTGAATTTGCCACCAATGTCTTTTATCCTTTGCCCCGAGCGTTCTGTGGCAGAGAAGCGAACAAAGGTTGCCATGATGCTGTCAGATATTACGCTCACATCTCTTATCACAGCATCTATATGACTAAAATTGATATGATTGACAGCAACTCCAAACTCCGGAATGGGAGCCGGATTGTCGTTTAAGTCCAAAGAGAAATCTATATTCTCCAATTTGACCTTATCGACTGCCAATTCAAAAGGCTTTTTGTCCTTTTTAGGTTCTTTGGGCTTGTCGCTCTTGAAATAATCTATTATGAAAGCCAGATTGATTTTGCCATTCTTCTGAGCAAAAACATATTTGACGTCTTTCAGATAAACATTCGACACAACAACACGGGCCGGTAGTTCCAAAGAAGCGAGAGTTGCACTTATGTAATCGGCATCTGCAACCAAATTTCCCTCAGGATCTTCAAGGTAAACGTCTTTTAGAGAAACTGTTATCCAAGGTCTTATTTCCAATGCACCGATTGAGACCTTGGTTTTCCACTCTTTGGAAAAATAGTCGGAAGC
>SFPR01000110.1 GCA_004551865.1 Bacteroidales bacterium | reverse complement strand
TTTTCATATTATCATTCCTTATCCGAAACTATTCTATCTGACAACAGGGATTGCACCCGCTTTTTCGATAAGCGCATCCGCGTTCTTTCCGGTAGCGAAGTCAAAGAACTTCTGTGCATCATCGCTGAGCTTCTCACCCTTTTTGGTTACCATTACAAAATCTCTCTGAATCTTATATGTGCCGTCCTGAACAGTCTCCTTTGACGGTGCAACTCCGTCAACCTTCAAAACCTTAACGGTGTCCTTAACCGCCGCAAGAGAAGCATAGCCTATCGCATTGGGGTTGCTCGCAACTGTCTGAATAACGTCACCTGTCGAGGTCAACTCCTGATTATACTTGCACTTATCCTTTGTCTTTGTGATGGATTCAAAGCCGTCACGCGTACCGGATGCCGCTTCTCTGCCTATTACAACAACCGCACCGTCGCTTCCGCCTGCGTCCTTCCAGTTGCTTATCTCTCCGGTATAAATCTTTGCTATCTGCTCAACGCTCAAATCCTCCGCAGTGTTTGCAGGGTTTACAACAACTGCAATTCCGTCAATCGCAATAACCGTTGCATCGAGGGTCTTTGCTTCATCATCTTTTAAGTCACGGCTCGACAGACCTATATCACACCTGCCCTCGCTCACCGCCTGTATTCCGGCACCGGATCCGGTCGGGTTGTATGTAACCTTGGTATCCTTATTCTCTTCCATATATGCCTCGCTGAGATAGCCTATAACCTTTTCCATAGATGTGGAACCGTCAGTTGATACCGTTGCCTGTGTCTGCTGTGTCGAACTGTTTGTTTCTGCCGGCTGTGCATCGCCGCCCGAGCAGCCCGCAAGAAGCGCCGCTGAAAGCATTGCCGCCGTAAATACTCCGATAAATCTCTTTTTTCCTGTGTTTTTCATCTTGTTCAATCTCCTTTTATTTTTGATATACATGAATTTTAACCTACCCAATGTTAATTCCGAAAGCTATACTATGTTAATTTTGTGTTAACACTTATTTTGTGTCCCTGGAATGGTATACTTTAAGTAGAGTCGACAAACACCCAAAAATCTGATATAATAAAAGAAATCAGAAAGAGGGAAAGAAAATGTCAAAGTATAGTAAGGAATTTAAAGAAGAAGCAATCCGCTTGTCAGATGAAATCGGGAACAAAAAGGCGGCAGCCCAACTGGGATTACCGTATTACACGCTTGCGGATTGGCGAAATAAAAGCAAGCATAAGCCAAAAGAACCTGAGCTGAGCAATACGGAGCTGAAAATCCGTAACCGAGAGCTTGAACGCGAAAACGCAGAGCTTCGCCAAGCAAACGAAATATTGAAAGATGCGCTTGGTTTTTTCGCAAAAGACCGGAAGAAGTAAAAACAAGTGAAAGACACTTGTTCATTGAAGCTTTTAAAGGTAAATATACAGTCAAAGGAATGTGTAAATGTTTGAAAATCAGCGAATCGGGATACTACCGTTGGCTGAAAAACAAATCAAAACCATCCTCGCGTCAGCTTCTTTCGGTCGAAATAAAAAAGATAATAGACGAACATCCGGACAACGACAATTATGGTGTTCTCCGCATGAGAATAGCTTTGGAACAAAACGGTATAACAGTCAGTAAAAGAACCGTTTCGAGAACCATGTCGGAAATGGGCTTGTTACATAAAAGGCGCAAACCACATGGGATAACAAAGGCAACAACCGAAATACAAGAGAGAGAAAACCTGATAAGACGTGATTTTTCGGCAAATATGTCGCTAAAAAAGGTGGTTTCAGACATTACCGAAATACAATGCAGCGACGGTAAACTATATGTTTCAGCAGTGCTTGACTGCTTCAACGGCGAGATACTCGCACTTGCTATGGATGACAATATGAAGAAAGAATTATGTGTTAAAACCATCGAGCAAATGAAGGAGCAATACGGAAAGCAACTTAAAGGTATGATTTTTCACAGTGACAGAGGCAGTCAATATACCAGCGAAGCGTTCAAAATGGCACTTAAATCCTGTGGAATAATACAAAGCTTGAGCGGTGTGGGACATTGCTTTGACAACGCCAGAATGGAAAGCTTTTGGGCAACCTTGAAGAAAGAGAAAATCTACCGTATAGCCGCTTACAAGCTAACACGAGAACAAGTTAAGAGCATTGTCTTCAGATATGTTTTCGTATATTACAACCGAATCAGGATTTACACATCAAATCCGTACGGATTGCCGCCGGTCAGCGCGCGAATCTGTTTTTCCTCGTTTCGCTACGCTTCACTCAGAAAAACAGATTCGATATTGCGTATATTTCAGATTTAGGGGATTTTTCGACTGCACATATCTTGACATTTCCATAAAAATTATTTCAAAAGGTCAGCATATAAAAAAGTTGCATGTTTTAATAAAGTTCGTGAATTCCCAAAGTAAATTCCACAGTAGGAAAGAGGTGGAATTTACTTTAAGAAAAAAGCTTTAACAATTTCGAGGTTTGAATGACATCTTTAGGTGCGACAAAAGAAATGCCTAAAGCCTCTGCAAGTTCTTTAGAATATGTAAATGTAAACATATCATAAGAGCTTTTGCCGTTAAATTGCTTTCTTTTCACGCCGTTAATGTGAGAAAAGATGAGGTTGACGTTTTCCTGCGTGAAGTTATCAAAAGAAGTACCTGATTCAACGATTCCTCGAAACAAAGTATGGTTGTTTTCGACGTGCGGCTTTTGGTATGGCGCATTGGGATCGCAGAAAAACATACGGGTTTCCGGTTGTTCATCTAATCCATTCTCAAAAGATGAAACATCGCTGAATTCGCCGCCGTTATCCGTCAGAAGGACGGGAAAAACATCTGCAAAACGAAAATCGGCAGAGCGTAGTTTTTCTTTCAGTAAACGGATTTTCCGCGCTGCCTCGGCAGCGGTCTTGTTA
>SFPR01000109.1 GCA_004551865.1 Bacteroidales bacterium | reverse complement strand
CCTGTATGTTTTCGCCAACAAATGAACGCTCATAGAACAATGACTTGGACTTGTTGGGATAATAGTACAAGACTTCATTCAAAATGTATTTCTCATTAAATGACACATCATAATCATATCTGATGCCATTAGCATAGAATGATACATGCATCTCAATGGGGTCGTTCTTTGTAAGAATGAATGGTACGCTGCCATTGATTCTTTTGGTTGCATCTGATTTAGGCAATACCAGTATGCGAAATACTTCATTTAAGGCTATCAGCATATTCGACTTACCCGAGGCATTAGAACCATAAAGAATGCCCAACTTGTATAAAAATACACCTTCAGCAACTTCGGAGACCAACTCCGAAGACGGTCCTTTGGCAACAAAGCTCAATTCCTGCTTGTCACGAATGGAAAGATAATTCTTAACCCAAAAATCTCGTATCATCTTGCTGTATCTTATCTATTATCGTAACTTTGCCACAAAAATACAAACAATATTTGACATAACAGACATTCAACCTATTCATTTTCGTAATTACAATACGGTTTCACACCATTAACTAAACAAAAGGTAGCACAAATATCAGAACAACAAAAGAGAATTTTCTACCGAACCATTGTTACACAGCATGGAACTTTCGGCACAAACATCAGTTTGCAGGCAGGGTTTCCGGATTATTGCGGCATTGGAGAACCTCTATCCGAAAAACGTATATCTCGTATATATTGAGAGAATGATGTTTTTACTTATCCGAAATTGACTTGTCATTTTCCAAAACGCTTTCCAATTCTTCTATTGACGGAAGCGAAGATTTGAATTGTTCCGGTATTAGTTTTGAAAGTCGATAAGCAGAAACGCCTATCGGTTGCGTTGAAGATTCTAAAGCGTATTGAGCCTCCACACTATCCTTATACTTACAAACCAAAAGTCCGATAGTAGGATTATCGTTCTCTCCTTTCAATTGATGATTTACAGCAACTATATAGCCTCCAAGTTGCCCGACATTTGAAAAATCAAACTTCTCCACTTTTACTTCCAACACTACATAGCAATGGAGTTTGATGTTATAAAACAACATATCTATGAACTTTTCGCTTTCACCAACCTCAATACGCACTTCACGACCGACAAAAGCAAAACCATTTCCAAGCTCAAGCAAAAACTTCTGAATATTAGTCATAAGGGCATCTTTAAGTTCTTTTTCTGAGTATTGTTGAGATAGTGTAAGAAAGTCAAAACAATACGGATCTTTTGTCATTTGCTGTGCTAAATCACTTTCTGGAGCAGGCAATGATACGTTGAAGTTTGTTATTGCTTTGCCGGCACGCTCATAAAGGTCTGTATCGAGAAAATTGAGCAATACAGCTCTACTCCAATTATTCTCTCTCGTTTTTCGGACGAAAAACAAAGCTTTTGGCATATTCCCTTTACACCTGTTTATGATTTGAACATGGTGTCCCCAAGGGATAGAAAACAAGGTTTCTGCAATTTGTTGTGTAGAAATATCTGCTGTCGGCAAATACTTTTGCAATGCAAATTCATCAACAACTTGTTGACGAATTTCAAACAATGGCGAATACAACTCATAAAAGTACTTAATGTATTTGATATTTGTTTGTGAAAAACCCTTTATATCAGGCAACTCTCGCTGCAAATCGGCACTGAGACGTTAAAAAAATCCACTACCGTATGTATTTTCCATTTGTCTCTCCACAATGTCATGTCCAAGCGACCAATAGAACTTCAACATCTCAGAGTTCACTTTTACCGCTGCCTTAATCTGACTTTGTCGGTAACGCCCTCTGATTTCGTTAATCCAATGCCTATATTCTTTATCCTTGACAGCAATCTCGTTCATAGCAATTTATTTTTTACACCAACATTCAATATTTGAATAGTTATTTCAACTACTTCAAAACAATCCTCTCTTAATTCCACTCCGCAAATTTAAGCATAATTTTGTACATTCCGATAGAAGGGCTATATTTTTCGGGCTGAAAGCCCAAAAGCACTTAGCTCGGGAGAGCATCAGCGTCGCCCCGAGTTAATCGCTTCAAATAATTTTTCGCCCTGCAAGGGCAAAAGCGTTCCGGTGGGTTATCTGTTTGGAGAAAGGTTGTTATTGCTTTGCATTTAGTAATACTGATTAAGTTTCCGCAAGCAAATTATTTAACATTTGGAGGTCTCTTAAGCCGAAATGCCGGCGATTTTTTGAGGTCGGTCAGTGTCGGGGTCGATTTTTGCGAGTATTTGAGCATTCAGCAATCATTTGAATTTCAAGTGTTTGCAAAATAAGTGTTGATTTAAGCAAAGTAAGTGTTGATATGGGTGAAATAAGACTGCATCTTTTTGAAAAAAGACGAAGACTTAAGCTCGCTAATCCTTCGTCTTTTGTGTGCTAACACTTCGTCTTTTTTCAAAAAGACTTCA
>SFPR01000108.1 GCA_004551865.1 Bacteroidales bacterium | reverse complement strand
TCACAAAGGTAGAGATATAACTGTCCAATGTAATCGTACTATGCACTTGTTCTGCAACGGAGTAAGTGCCCAAGAAACGGAAAGAAATAGGAAAGAGGATAAAATAACTCATTAATACACCCACAATAAAAAGCGTATAGATGATGAGCAGAACGGGAATAGAATACTTGCGCTCGTTTTCATAGAGTGCAGGGGAAACAAAGCGAAATAGTTCAAACAAGATATATGGGGATGCGCAAAGTAATCCGAGATAGAGCGAGGTGGAAATATGCGTCATAAACTGGCTACTAAGGTCAGTTGCAATCAAGTCCACTTCGAATGGGGCAAAATGAAAATCATAGCCCACTAAAGCAAAGAAACGCTCAATCCAATGGTACAAACAGAAGTCGCTTTTGCTTGGAGCAAGCAACAAGTCAAACGTTGTACCCTTGAAACAGAAGATGGTACAGGCAAAAACAGCTGTTACTGTTAACACACGGAACAACATCCGGCGGAGCACCTCCAGGTGTCCGCCAAATGTCAGCATTTGGTTGTCGTTACTCATTCTTCGGATCTTGCGGAGTGTCCTCTTTTTTCTGTTCTTCAGGTTGCGGTTGTTCGTCGTTGTTGTTTATGTCTTCTTTAACTTCGTTCATCCCCTCCTTGAACTCTTTAACGCCTTTACCTAATCCGCGCATAAGTTCCGGTAGTTTCTTGCCGCCGAAGATAAGAAGCGCAATGCCACCGATAACAATGATTTCCGTTGTACCGATGAAGAGTAATACCATGTTTAGCATAATATCTATCCTTTTAGTTTTCCGGTGTTACAAGAAATATCTTACAAGTCTCAAAGTTGATTTCCCAGTTTCCGTTCTCAGCGGACTCCCATTGGTATTTCTGCGCCATAGTGTCCCACCAGTTTTGGAACTTGGAGCCTGTTTCGCCCATGTCCTTTACTAATTTCTCGTACAAGTCTGCATTCTCGGCAGTAAGGATTTTGGCTAATTCATTCAGACCATTACGACGCTCAAAAAGCGTTTGGATTTCATTCTTTTCTTCAGGTGTAACCTGACCTACTAATTTCTTCATGCTTGTTAGAATTGTTCCCGTACATCAAACGGGTCAAGATAATCTATTTGTTTTATTTCTTCTCCAGCACTAAACCCTGCTGCTTTTAGTTGTTGCTGTAAATCACGCGCTGCATTACGTTCCAAATGAGCCAGTACACATTGCTGATGACTTGGCGTATTATTGTCCCATGTCAACTTTTGGTTTAGCCAGATACAGCGGTTGCAATGGTACGCATCGCAAATACGGCAGAGTGGGGCATGGTCGAGTTTGAGCAACTGAGGATTAGGGATTTGCAAACCTGCTTCCAAATCGCCGACGCATCTTTCCGAAGATAGTTTGTGGTGTTTGAGACGATTACTTATACCCATTTTCTCATCATAGTAGAACGCAGGGCAGAGATAGAACTTACCGTTGGGGGCAAGTGTGATATTGCTGTCCCCTGCGCCGCAGTTGTGCATTTCCTTTAGTTGCAGACGGTCAGTAAGGATATTCAGTTGCGGTTGTTTGCCCGATTTGTATAGATTTACTAATACGGCATTAAGTGTAGCAAGTGCTTTCTTGTAATCCTCTGCTTGATCATCTTTGAAACTCTCTATATCCGTCAAACAGATATTAAGTCGCGTCACTTGCGGCAACAAGGCAGCAATATCATACTGCTTGGCAATAAATTCAGCAATGGAAATACGCAGTACTGCGTTTTCTGCAATGATCGCTTTCGGCACTTCGTTGTACACCGCAACATCACGACCTATTTTCACATGGTCGATGGACTCAATGACTTCGCTGTATTCCTCCGGCAATTCGTAGTCGGGATAGACATACTGAATCATCAGATTCTCTTTCATACCAAAGAGGATAGCCTTTTTGAGCGTATCCAACGGAATAAGTTTGCGCTCCTTGAGTGGGTTTTCTGCATGGCAATATGCCACGCTTGTATCGTCCAATAAAATAACTAAGTATTGTAGCATGGCATTAACAGATTTCGGGTTTTACATCTTTTTTATTAGCCTCAAACTCTTCGCGCTTGCCTTCCATTTCTAGTTTGCGGTAGAGTTTGTTCCAATAATAATTGTTCGCACGTACACGCGCCTTGTGCATCTTACAAATAGCAGTAGCCCGTTCAAAAACGGTGTGTGTTTGTGAAGCATCAAAGTTCTCGCCTTGACACCATGCACAACCTTCCGCTACCTTGCAATTCACGCATTCTGGCGTAGATTGCGTGCAGCGGTCAAGCGTCAAGAACGGGCGGAGTTTGTTTTTGTCTATGCCTTCATGGATATTACCGATAATCCAAGCCTCTTTGTCACGCAAGGAGTACTGTGCAAAACGAGTACAAGGATAGAAATTGCCTGCTGCATCGACGGCAAGCATTTTACCCGCGCCACAC
>SFPR01000107.1 GCA_004551865.1 Bacteroidales bacterium | reverse complement strand
ACATCAAACCATACATCATTTACTCTAATGTGTGCTTTTTCAAACTTGTATTTCGTGTCAAATACGGTCTTATTGCAAGACGTCAGACATAACGCAATTATAATAATAATCGCTATTACTACCATTATTTTTGTTGATTTCGTCATTTTTACGCTCCTTTTAAGAAAAATAATCGTTGTTTGGGCTATTATTTTTTATTCTTCCGCTTTGTCACAACTTGCGCCGTCAGCGGTTTCTTGTTTACGTAGTATGCAATAACCGTTAGACCAATATATACAATTTTCACAATGTGTCATCTTCGTTCTCTTGTTGATGTTCATAGATACGCTCTTTTGATATTTCGATATATTCGGGATTTATGTCAATCCCTATAAACTTTCTGTTTAGTTTTTTGCAAGCAACACCTGTCGTTCCACTTCCCACAAACAAATCAAGCACCGTATCGCCCTCTTTTGTTGACAGCAAAATGCACGCTGTCGGCAGTTGTTCGGGGAAACCACTATGCCCCCACTTCGATTTTGTTTCTTTTCTACCGAAACCATTGTTTTTTTGTTTTCCGCTATTAAATGGCAATTCCCATACGTTTCCTACATTTTTTGTCTTAAACATTTCGGGTAGTGCTTCGTAAACCTCTTTTTTATGCAGTTCTATGTTTGCTGACGTATGTCGTAGCATAAATACATATTCGCATTGATTTGTCAACTGCCTATCTGTGTTTGCGGGCTGTTGATTGTACCTATACCATATAATCGTGTCGTGCAATTTGAACATTATTTCTCTTGTCGCAATTTCCATAAGTTCAAACGCTCTTATCGTTATTTCGCTATCGTTAATAACATTCAAGTAAAAAGTTCCGTTAGGTTTTAATACTCTTTTACACTCTTTTAGCCATAACTTGCACCAATCAAGATATTGCTTATAAGAATTAAAATATGCTTCGTACTCAAAACCTTTCCAATACGGCGGGCTTGTAATAATACAATCAATGCTTTTGTCTGGGATGTCTTTTAACACTTCAAGGCAATCGCCAACCCTTAAATCAATCTGTTGTTCTTTGCTCATTTTTCAGTCCTCCTCATCATCGACATAACTACCAAATCCTTTCATTTCAACCCACCTCCGAATAACCAAGTCAAGCCGATAAAACTCAATATTGATAATATAATTGCCATAAAGTTCATTGTTATTTCACCTCCGCTTGTTTCTATTGTTCTTTCAACTCCTTTCCATATCTGCAAGCCACTTCGCAAGAACCGCTTGGCAAAACTCGTCCGACATATATTCGGTGTCTTTTCGCCATTTGCCCGTCTTTTCGTTGTATGTGATGTTCAGTTCGCCAAAGCCTATACCGTTTGCAACCCATTCTATGTTGAGTGCGTATGTGTCGGGGTAGTGGTCGTTGCACTTATACATCTCGCCCGTTGCCTCTATGATTTCGTATTTTTTGCTCATTATTCTTCAATCTCCTTTAATATACTATGTATTTGCCTTTCTCATTCCAACAACCGTGCGGGCAGTGAAATGAGTATCGCCATTTACATTTGCTACAAGGCATTTTGTCCCAGTCTACTTTGATTTCGGTTGTAGTGCTATCATCATTGATACGTTTAATTGCTACTATGTTCATCTTTCACCTCCGCTTGTTTGCACTTGTCGCAACGATGTCCACAGGAAATTACTCGCTTAAATAAATAGCAATAGCCCCAATCGAACCGGTCATATCGATAATATCCGCAAAGTTCACAAGGACGAAACGAGTTAGTTTGTATTTCGAATTCAACTCTTATCTTCGCCATTTTGCACCTCGTCAAGTTTCTTCAAAAGATATGTGTTCTTTCTTTCAGCGATTTCCGCTCTTGTTTTCCAAACAATGTTTTCGTGTTCCAGTTCGTTGATTTTTTGCTCTCTGTAACCAAGAGTTGTTATCAAACTTTCTATGATTACTTGTTCTCTATTTCGCTGCTCGCTCATTTTGTACCTCCTCAATGAGTTCGTCTATACCGCACGTAACAACGTCATAAGTTAAAGTGCTATCCAAGAGTGACAGTGCCTCCGCTTCTTTGATGTTTTTTACACCTAAATAGTCAAAAACAATATCTTTCACTTTATTCAATACATCGATTTGTGCTTGCTTTTTTTCTGATTTCAACCGCTCAATCTCTCGCCCTTGCGCTTTAAGTCGTTCAAACGCTCGACTGTAATTATCCTCAGATTGTTTAAGAGCATTTTCAAGTTCTTCGTTTTTGGCTCTGTATTGCTCAATAGTGTTGCGAGCCATTTTGTCAGTATCCCTAACTTCTTGGCGAAGTCGCTCAATCTCGGCTTTATACTCGGACACGTCGCCGTAACCACTCTCGACGAGCCTTTCAGCGTATTCCTTATATAAGCAATGTTCAGTATCAACATTAGCACAGATGTCTGGCTCACGCCCATTCTTACTCACTGCACACCTGCCATC
>SFPR01000012.1 GCA_004551865.1 Bacteroidales bacterium | reverse complement strand
CCTCAAACTCAATTCGGAATATGTAAAGCAAACCATGAGGGGAGGAAGCGAACTTACGATAAAACCAAGCAAAGATACCCAAAGCCAAAACAATGCCAAGGGACTTTCAATCGACTATGCATACGCATGGAGCTACGGATTGGGAGAGAGTTTTAGCGTGATGATACCCGATTTCAGAGGTGGAGGAAGCTCCGACCACAGAATGGAAGACTTGGCAAAGAGAAGAATAGAGCAAGTGCAGACAACACAGCCTGCTCAAGCCCAAAACCCACAGATAAACAGCATAGTCAATAACTACATCGGCTCAACTTATTGGGGAGAACAACCTTTTACCGCAGGAACAGTCTATTTTGGAGCAATAGTTTGCTTTCTTGCCTTGGCAGGATTTATACTTATCGAAGGCAGAATGCGTTGGTGGCTCTTGGGAGCAACACTTGTTTCATTTATTCTTTCTTGGGGAAACAACGCTCTTTGGATTAACGAATTTTTGTTTGAACACCTTCCGTTCTACAATAAGTTCCGCACACCTTCTATGGCACTTGTCATAGCAAACGTTACTTTGGTCATGGCAGCATTTCTCGGCATGAAAGAAATACTCTATTCCGACAAAGACGCACGCCAAAAGAAACTCGCACTTTACATTTCGGCAGGCGTAACAGCAGGCTTTTGTCTCTTGTGTGCCGTAGTTCCGGGTCTATTTGCCGATTTTTCATGCTCAAAAGACAGCCTCTTCCAAACAGCACTTGGAGACAGCTTTGTTCAAGCCCTTCAAGACGACCGTAAGGCAGCCTTCACAGCCGACAGTTTGCGTTCATTCCTCTTTATAGCAGTGGCATTTGTGGCATTGTGGCTGTTTGAGGCAGGCAAAATAAAGAAAGAAATCATCGTTGTTGCCATTGTCGGCATAGCCTGCACGATTGATCTTTGGGGAGTGGATAAAAGATATTTGGACAAGACCAACTTCCAAAAGCCATACGAAATGACCCCTCAGCCTACCGCAGCAATAGAACAGATAAAGCAATACACAGAAGCAGAAAAGACCCCTCACTATCGAGTATATAATATGTCACTAAGCACATTTAACGATGCTTCTACTTCATACTTCTTCCCCTCAATCGGCGGTTACCACGGAGCAAAGTTGCAACGCTATCAGGAAATCATAGACTTCTGTCTGACCAATCGCAACTATGTTCAAAAAGACCTTTCGGACACATTGCTGCTTGCAAACAATCAGTTGAGACAATTTTTCTACCAATACAGAGAGCAGATACCTTGTCCGAACTTGGGAGTTGTCAATATGCTTGACGCAAAGTTTGTGATACTTCCGCTTGGTAACGAAGGCGGAGTGCCGGTTGTAAATCCTGAGGCTTGCGGAGCCGCATGGTTTGTGCCGAACGTGATTTGGGCAGACAATGCAGACCAAGAAATCCTTGCACTTGACAACTTTGATCCGAAAAAGAGTGTGGTGTTGAACACTAAGTACAAATCACTTGTTCCAAAAAGTGACAGCTTTGACTCCGAAGCCAAGATTGTCATAGAACCTCAGGCGGTTCACAATCCGGACTACAAGAAATACACCTATACAAGCAGTCAAGACCAGATTGCAGTCTTTTCGGAGATTTATTACCCTGGCGATTGGAAAGCCTACATAGATGGAAAGCCTTGTCAAATCATGCAAGCCGATTATGTTCTCAGAGCATTGTCCCTTCCGAAAGGCACTCACAGTGTCGAATTTAAGTTTGAACCCGACAGCCTTGCCACATTTACGCCCGTCAATCTTGCAGGTTCGATTATCGTAGTGTTGCTTCTTTTGGTCGCAATGGCCATGCCGATAGTCAAGCCGCTGTTGCAAGAGCGAAAGAAGAGCAAAAAACAATCGAAATAAGCTGCTTATTATCAGTGTTTTGAACAATCGATTAAAAAAACGCCGTTTTTCGTATGAGAAAACGGCGTTTTTTGACTCAAAAAGCGGCGTTTTGCAAAGAAGAAAACGCCGCTTTATTTTCGGCATATCAAAGACAGCCACTCTTTTTGAGGGTTTTGAGAGAGCGATTTGAGGATAAAGTGAAAATAATATCGTAAATTTGCAGCTTGATTAAAAAGAGAGTTGATTTATGTACTTTGTCGGATATGCGATACTATTTGTCGCCTGCATGATAAGTGGTTTCTGTTTGTTCTTTTTTGAGAAGAAACCCAAGGTGTTGAAGTATATTTCTGTGTTTGGGGGAGCTTTCCTTTTGGCTGTTTGTTTTGTGCATTTGCTTCCCGAAGCCTTTTCGGGTGCAGGGCATGAGGTTTGTTCTCATTCTCATCTTCACTCTCATTCTGACCATGAGGGATATTCTTCTCTGCTTCCCATGGGTGCGTTTGTGCTTTTGGGATTTGTGCTCCAACTGCTTTTGGAACTCCTTTCCAAGGGTGCGGAACACGGACATCTGCATTCGGAGGAACATTCCGAACACAAAAGCGGCTTTGTGTCGGCTTTGATGGTGTTGGTCGGAGTTTCCATTCATGCTTTCTTGGAAGGATTTGCCTTGGTTATTGACGGCAAGATGAACTATTCGCTTTTGCTTGGTGTGGTTCTTCACAATATTCCGATAGCGATGGTGGTTGCAGGCAGTTTTCTTGCAGCAGGCTGCTCGAAGATTGCTTCTATGTGTTACCTTGCTGTTTTTGCCATAATGGGAGTGCTTGGCTCTCTTTTGGGGGTTCATTTGGACTTTGTGGCAGAGCATACCGGTCAGATAATGTGCTTTGTTGTGGGTATTTTGCTTCATGTTTCTGTTTCAACTCTTTTTGACAGCAGTGAGAGTCACAAATATAATTTTGCAAGGTTTGTTACCGTTGTGGCAGCCTTTGTGTTGGCTTGTCTGTTGCCTCATTAACCAAAAATGAATACTCCGATGAAGTTATCTGTTGTCATTGTAAACTACAACGTAAAGTTCTTTTTGGAACATTGTCTCTACTCGGTGCAAAGAGCTGTTGCCGACATTGATGCCGAAGTGTTCATTGTAGATAATAATTCTGTTGATGGGTCGGTGCAGATGCTCAAAAGCAAGTTTTCCGACTTTACTTTGATTGAGAATAAAGAGAATGTTGGTTTTGCAAAGGCTAATAATCAGGCAATGAGGATTGCAAAGGGCGAGTATATTCTGCTTCTCAATCCGGACACTGTTGTTGAGGAGGATACCTTTTCAAAATGTATTGAATTTATGGACTTTCACCCCGACTGCGGAGGCTTGGGCGTAAAGATGATTGACGGTCATGGTAAAATTCTCAAAGAGAGTAAGCGAGGTTTTCCGACACCTTGGGCAAGTTTTTGTAAGATGTGCGGTCTCACTTCTTTGTTCCCTCATTCCAAACGTTACGCTCAATATTATATGGGGCATCTTTCGTATGAGGAAACAAATCAGGTGGATATTCTTGCGGGGGCTTACATGATGATGAGGAAGGAATGCTTGGACAAGGTAGGCTTGCTTGACGAAGATTACTTTATGTATGGAGAGGATATAGACCTTTCGTATCGTATAACTTTGGGAGGATATAAGAATTATTACTTTCCGGAAGCCGAGATAATCCACTATAAGGGTGAAAGCACCAAGAAAGCAAGCCTCAACTACGTTTATACCTTCTATAATGCCATGGCGATTTTTGCCCGAAAGCACTTGGACGGCAGGCAGAACAAAATTTATTCCCTTATCATCAAGATTGCAATATGGCTTAGGGCATCTTTGAGTTTTGTGTCGAGGATTTTCTCTCGCTGGTCGCAGGCTGCGGTGGATTTTCTTTTGATTTATGCAGGTTTCTTTTTGCTTGAACGTACTTGGGCGTTGCACTATTGGGGCAATATTGACTATTATCCTCCTCACTATATGATTTGTGCGGTGCCGGTGTATATTTCGATTTTGCTTTTCTCGGTTTATGTGTGCGGAGGTTATGTCAAACCAATCCGAATAGGGCGATTGTTTGAGGGAGTGTTCTTGGGAATGTTCGTCTTGCTTGCTTTCTATTCTCTTTTGCCTGCCGAATTGAGATATTCGAGGGCTTTGGTAGTCATGGGTTCGGTGATGAGCTTGTGCGTTTTGCTTTTGGTGAGGTTTGTTATCAATTTTGTTCGCAGAGGCAGCTTTTCGTTTGTTTCCTCTCAGCCTTCTCGTTATGCAATAGTTGCGGATAGTCCGGAGGCTGAAAGAGTTGCCGATTTGCTTTCCAAAACCGGCAATCGTCCGGAGTTCATTGCCTTGGTCGGTGCAGCCAAAGAGTATGATAACGACAAGTTTGTGGGAAATACCTCTCAGATTGAGGATATAATAAGGATATATTCTATTGATGAAGTAGTGTTTTGTTCAAAGGATTTGACACAAAGCAAAATCGGGGAACTGATGGGACGACTTTCCAAAACGAATGTCTGCTTTACCATAGTGCCTCCGAGTGCGGACTTCATTATTGGCAGCAGCACAATCAAAACCCCGTCAGACCTTTACCTTGTAAATGTAAATAGTATCACGAGCGAAGATAACAGAAGGAAGAAACGTCTGCTTGATGTGTCGGTCAGCTTGGTCTTGCTTTTGGGTTTTGTGGGTTGTTGTTGGTTTGTCAATAAACCTTTGGGACTATTGAAGAATATCTTTGTTGTATTGATTGGTCGCAAAACATGGGTAGGATACAATAAAACGGGAAAAGAAAAAATTGATAAGTTGCCCGATTTGAAGCGTTCTGTAATCAGCATTACCGGAACGATGAATGCGGAAATTGTTGATGAAAATGCAATCCATAAACTCAATTTGCTATATTGTGCAAACTATTCTTTGATGAATGATTTTGGTGCTATATGCAAATCATTCAGATATTTAGGTGATTGATTTAAGACCTTTATTTATTGATTTGGCGACAAGAGAGTAAAAATATTTTCTTTTTTGTCGCCAAAATATTTTGCGGTTTCGACATAAGTGTTTATCTTTGCTGTCGGATAAAGATAAGTTGCGGTAAAATTTTCAACCGAAAGAGCGTATTCTTTATTCAGATGATTAAACCTTAAATACATTTTGCTTTATGAACAAGTCTGAAGAATTTATCGAAATGGAACATCGCTACGGAGCTCACAGCTATCACCCTTTGCCTGTGGTGTTAAACAGAGGAGAAGGTCCGTTTGTTTGGGATGTCGAAGGAAAACGTTATTTTGACTTTTTGAGTGCTTACTCAGCTGTCAATCAAGGGCATTGCCACCCAAAGATAATTGCAGCTCTTTGTGATCAGGCTCAAAAACTTACTTTGACTTCGAGAGCTTTTTACAACGATTGTTTAGCTCCTTATGAGAAGTATGTGACAGAGTACTTTGGATATGACAAAGTGCTTCCTATGAATACGGGAGCAGAAGCCGACGAGACAGCTCTCAAACTTGCAAGACGCTGGGGCTACAAGGTTAAGGGCATTCCCGAAAACGAAGCAATCATTGTTTGTTGCGAAGGAAACTTCCACGGAAGAACGATATCCATCATCTCAATGTCAACCGACCCCGACAGCTATGGCGATTTTGGTCCGTTCACTCCCGGATTTATAAAGATACCTTACAATGATGCTCAGGCACTTGAAACAGTTTTGTCGCAGTATGCAGACAAGGTTGCGGGATTTCTTTTAGAGCCTATACAAGGAGAAGCAGGCGTTTTCGTACCGGACGACGGTTATTTGAAAACTTGCTATGATATTTGCAAGAAACACAATGTCCTCTTCATTGCCGACGAAGTTCAAACGGGAATTGCACGAACAGGAAAGTTGCTTGCCTGCGACCATGAGGGAGTCCGTCCCGATATATTGATATTGGGAAAGGCATTGTCGGGCGGAGTGTTGCCTATTTCGGCAGTGTTGGCAGATGATGAGATTATGCTGACAATCAAACCCGGCGAACACGGCTCCACATTCGGAGGTTTCTGTCTTGCAGGCAGGGTTGCCGTTGCAGCCTTGCAGGTTGTCAAAGACGAGCATTTGGCAGAAAAAGCTGAAAAGTTGGGACAAATCTTCCGCAGCGAGATGAAGAGCGTAAAGAGCGACATGATAGAATTGGTTCGCGGAAAAGGTTTGCTCAATGCAATCGTCATAAGACCAAAAAACGGCAAAGAAGCATGGGACGTATGTTTGAAGATGAAAGAGTTGGGAGTGCTTGCAAAACCGACACATCAACACATCATTCGTTTTGCACCTCCTTTGGTCATTACCGAAGAACAACTAAGAGAAGCAATAGACCTGATAAAAGAAGCAATAACATCATTTGAGTAATTAGTTTTGTGATTTTGTTTTTTTAATTGAGAGGACGTCATGTTGTGAAACATCACGTCCTTTTCCTATTTGACTTAGACATACCTTGTCAAATGTCGATATATTTTTTTGAACTCTAATACAATATATTTCCTCTTTGTCGGTTATGCTTGTATAAACCAAACCTCTTTTCTTAGGTCTTACATTAAAACACAGTATTTTATGAGAAAAAAGTTTTGTAGTGTAATCTGCATGGTTTTATTTGCAGTATCACAAATCGGAGTCAAGGCTCAGTCAAATGGTGGTTTGGATTTCACTTTTGCAGCCGAGAAAACGGTTCACGGAGTTGTCCACATACAATGCGAGACTACCGTTCAATCTGTCTTTTATGACGATTTCTTTTCGTTCCTTCTTCCTCCTCAATCAAGGGAACGTTCTTATCAAACATCGGGTTCGGGAGTTATCATTTCCGAAGACGGATACGTCATTACAAACAACCATGTTGTTCAAGATGCAGAAACAATCAATGTGGTGTTGAACGACAAGAGAAGTTTTGTTGCCCGACTTGTAGGCAATGATCCTTCGAGTGATTTGGCTGTGATAAAGATTGAAGCCGACGGATTGGAGCCTCTCCAATTTGGAAACAGCGATGAGGTGAAAATAGGTGAGTGGGTATTGGCTGTAGGCAACCCTTTTAATCTCACATCGACCGTTACAGCGGGTATAGTCTCGGCAAAAGCCCGCAATATCAACATTTTGGGAAACAAGATGAGTAACGCCCCTATAGAGAGCTTCATTCAGACCGATGCTGCCGTCAATCCGGGTAACAGCGGAGGGGCATTGGTAAACCTAAAAGGAGAACTTGTGGGAATAAACACAGCCATTGCCTCTTCCACAGGCTCATATACAGGCTATTCGTTTGCCATTCCCTCAAACATAGTCCGCAAGGTAACCTCAGATTTGATACAATACGGAATGACACAAAAGGCAAACATAGGCGTCCATTTTGCAGAAATGGATTCCAAACTTGCAGAAGTCAAAGGCATTAAGACAGTTAGAGGAATATACATAGGATATGTCATCAAGGACGGAGCAGCCGACAAGGCAGGAATAAAAGACGGAGACATAATTACCTCTATTGACGGCAAGAGTGTAAATTCCAATGCCGAATTTAACGAAGTTCTTGCACAGCATTCGCCGGGTGATGTGGTCAAAGTGGCGATTGAGCGAGACGGAAAGCCGTTCTATTTTGATGTAACGCTGTTTAATTCGATGGGAAACACCGATATAATGCGCAATGATACAGAAGCAGCAGAGCAAATCTTGAGCGGAAGTTTCCGAGAGGTCAATGACAAAGAAAAACAGCAATATGGAATTTCCAAGGGTATCGTTATCGAAAAAGTAGGCAAAAGTCCGTTTGCGAGACTTGGCATAAAGAACGGATTTATCATCACTTCCATCGACAAGAAAGTGAACATCTCGATTGAAGATATCAGACAATTAGAAAAGAAAAAGGGCAAATTGATTGTCGAAGGCTTCTATCCGAACGACAGCAGAACGTATTATTTTGTCCTCGTATTATAACCAAAACGCCGAAAGGCTGTTGATAAGTAGGTTATTAACTTTGTGCTATATTGCTTGCATAAGAAGAAATAAGGTAATACCTTTGCAAACTGATAGATAGTAAGATTATTTAGGTACGAACAAAAAGGGAACATGAGACAGTTAAAGATAATAAAATCTATCACCAATAGGAACATAGGCTCTTTGGACAAATTTTTGCAGGACATCAGCAAAGAAGAGCTTATCACGCCGGAGGAGGAAGTTCAGCTTGCCCAAAGGATAAAGGCAGGTGATGAGGTGGCGTTGGAAAAGTTGGTAAAATCGAATCTGAGGTTCGTTATATCGGTAGCAAAACAGTATCAAAACCAAGGGTTGAGCCTTCCTGATTTGATTAACGAGGGCAACATAGGTTTGATTAAGGCGGCGAGGCGTTTTGACGAGACAAGAGGTTTCAAATTTATTTCGTTTGCAGTTTGGTGGATAAGGCAGAGCATATTGCAAGCCTTGGCGGAGAAGTCTCGTATTGTCCGTTTACCGCTCAATCAGGTCGGAGCAATCAACAAATTGAAGAAGGTGTCATCACGTCTCGAACAACAGTTGGAGAGAACTCCTTCGGACGAAGAGTTGGCAGAGGAAATGGATTTGAGTTTTGACAAGGTTAAAGAAACAACTCACATAGGTGCGAAAGCAGTTTCAATGGACGCACCGCTCATTCAGGATGAAGACCTCAACCTTATCGATGTTTATGTGGAAGAAGACGCAAAAACGACCGATGACTTGGTGTTGAAGGAAAGCCTTTCCAACGATATATCCGAATCTTTGTCCCTTTTGACCGAACGAGAGAGAAGTATAATCTACCAATTTTTCGGAATAGGTCTTTCGCATGGCATGACATTGGAAGAAATTGCCGTTGCACAAAACCTGACAAGGGAAAGAGTGAGACAAATCAAGGAGAGAGCATTGAGACGTTTGCGTTCAAGCGAACAATGCAAGAAGTTGGCGGTCTATCTCAACGAATAAATATTTTTTGTTTTCATTACATATTTGTTTCGGTTTCTCGCTTTGTGCGAGAAACCGCTTTTTGTACTTACTCTGAAAGAAAAAATCAATCTGTCGGCTTGTAATTTACAAATATGTAAGCAGCTCATTTGGCAATAAGAAAAACCATTTCAAGATATGGAAGAGATACTATACGTTTTGACAGACAAGTATGCAGACCATGAAGCTGCATTCCTTTCGCAGGCAATCAACTCCGACGAGAGAGGATTGATTGAAAATCCCAAGTATATCAACAAGATAGTTGCAAAAAGTATGTGTCCGGTAAGTTCCATTGGTGGATTTAGGACGCTTCCCGACTATACTTTTGAAACGCTGCCTAAAGATTATGCGGCTGTTGTGCTTGTTGGCGGCATGGGTTGGCTGACACCCGAAGCCGATGTGGCTCTCAAATTGGTTAGCGAAGCTGTTGCGAAGGGCAAGATAGTGGGTGCGATATGTAATGCCGCCACATGGCTTGCCAAGCATGGGTTATTGAACGAAGTAAAACACACAGGTAACGGTATTGAACAGCTGAACCATTGGGGAGCAAAGAATTATACAAATCAAAAAGGCTACATCAACGCTCAGGCTGTGAGCGACAAAAACATTGTTACTGCCAATGGTTCGGGACAGTTGGAATTTGCATGTGAACTCTTGCGTCTTCTCGAAAACGACACACCTCAAAGAATAGAACAATATTACCAATACAACAAGTTGGGAATGGTGGAATTGTTTACGCCAAAGCGATTTGGCTTCAATACGGTTGGACTTTTTACGACTGACAATCGCAAAATGGTTGATTTTTATACCAAGGTATTTGGGTTTACCACCACTTGGGACGGCGTTCAACCCAACGTAGAAATGTATATGGGCAAGATGAGAATAATACTCTTTCCTCGGGCAGACTTTGAGCAAATGACATCGCAGCAATACAGCTACCCCAAAGGGTATAATGGCACAATGGAATTGGCAATCGACGTTCCTACTTTTGCCGATGTGGATAGAGAGTATCATAATGCTCTCTCATTGGGAGCAACATCGGTAATGCCGCCAATAACAGAGACTTGGGGACAACGCACTTGTTACATTGCCGACCCCGAGGGCAATCTGATAGAGATAAATTCCTTTGTCAAATAAGGAAATACAAGTTTTGTGATACAGACAAAACTCTTTCCAATGTGGTGAGAGCAAAAAAAAATCGAACGTTCGCCGACCGGCGGACGTCCGAAAGTGCTTGATTATTATGAAAAGATGTTTAGTGTTTTGGTTTTATGTCCAACTTAACAGGAGCAATCATGTTCTCAGGTTTTAGTATTGTGTCCAAATCTTCTTTTGACAAGATGTCGTGTTCCAATACCAAGTCATAAACTCCCTTGCCTGTTTGCATTGCTTCTTTTGCAATCTTGGTAGAGTTCTTGTAACCAATGATAGGATTCAATGCGGTAACAATTCCTATTGAGCCTTTAACCTGACGCTCGCAGTTTGCAACGTCTGCCTTAATTCCATCGATGCAAAGTGTTCTCAATGTGTCAAATCCATTTGTCAAAAGGTCGATTGACTCAAACAAACAGTAAACCAATACAGGCTCCATGACGTTCAACTCCAACTGAGCGTTCTCTGCTGCCAACATAACTGCGGTGTCGTTTCCTATAACTTTGTAGCAAAGTTGGTTCATTACCTCAGGTATAACAGGGTTTACCTTTCCCGGCATGATTGAAGAACCTGGTTGCATTTCCGGCAAGAACAACTCGTGGATACCACAGCGAGGACCGGAACCCATCAAACGCAAGTCGTTGCATATCTTTATCGCTTTCAAAGCTATACGTTTCAATTCAGAAGAATAACCTACCAATGTTGAAGTGTCAGAAGTTACTTCAACCAAGTCTTCTGCCAATGTTACGTTCCAACCTGTGATTTCTCTCAATGCTTCTGTGCAGAGCTTGCTGTAACCCGGCTCAGAGCAGATACCTGTTCCGATTGCGGTAGCACCCATGTTGATGCAAAGAAGGTCTTCGGCTGCTTTGTTCAAGTTTGCTATTTCTCTTCTCAAAAGGTTTGCAAATCCTTTGAAAGTTTGTCCCAATGTCATAGGAACTCCGTCTTGCAACTGAGTTCTTCCCATCTTAATTATGTGTGCAAACTCTTGGGCTTTTGCGTCCAAAGAAGCAACAATTTTCTCCAATGCCTCAACAAGTTGTTTGTTCTCCAAGTACAAACCAAAGTGGAATGCGGTAGGATAAGCGTCGTTGGTCGATTGGGAAGCATTCAAGTGGTCATTAGGAGAGCAGAACTCGTATTGACCATGCTCTTTGCCCATTATCTCCAATGCACGGTTCGCCAAAACTTCGTTAGCGTTCATATTGACGGTTGTACCTGCACCTCCCTGAATCATGTCTGACAAGAAAAATTCGTGATGCTTGCCTTCGTACAACTCATCGCAAGCCTGAGCTATTGCTTTGAATTGCTCGTCGGTGAGTTTGCCTTGCTTGTGGTTTGCAATCGCAGCACCTTTCTTTGTCAAAGCCATACCCTTGATGAAGTTAGGGTAATCGTTCATCAATCTTCCCGATATTTTGAAGTTTTCAAAACCTCTTGCAGATTGAACTCCGTACAATGCCTCTGCAGGGATTTCCTTTGTACCAATCAAGTCGCTTTCTTGACGTGTCTTTCCTGAATATTTTGTTGAATCAATCATTTTAATAATGCTTTTATGTTTGTTGTTAATTTGTTATCTTACCAAAAAGAAAGTGCAAAGGTACGAAAAAACACGATAAAATCAAGTGTTTTCGACAGATATTTCGGAATTTATTTTTTGCTTTTCTGTCAGTGTTGTACGGAAGTATCGTCCAAGAAAATTAAAACGGCGATTTGTTTTTCCCAAACGCCGTTTCGCTACGACAAAACGCCGTTTTATTTTGCTGAAACGGCGTTTTGTTTTCTTTTTATTTTGATACTGATTTTCTGACAGTTAGTGCTTCTTGATAAATCTCATCAAATCGGCAAATTCAATCATCTTTGTAGATTGAAGAGCCTTGGTGTCGGCATATTTGTCGCCCAAGGGAATGTGTCGTGTGCCGATTGTAACATAGTCTTTGTTGATTGTGTCGATTGCAGATATGTTGATGATAAACGATTTGTGTACTCTGCAAAAGTTTTCTGGCAGAACCTCTTCCATCAACTTCATTCTGTTTAAGCACAATATGGGAAATTTGTCTTCTTGCAGAAGATGTATCTTGACATAATCCTTTAATCCTTCAATGAAAGCAATCTCGTCAAATCTTACTTTAAGAAATCTGCCGTCTGTTTTGACAAACAAAAAGTCAGGCTTTTCGGCAGGGTGAGTTTGTTCTTCCATCGAAGCAAACAAACGACACATCGTCGAATAGAATGTCTTGAATGAGACAGGTTTCAGCAGATAGTCGAACGCTCCCACCTTATATCCGTCTATTGCATACTGCTCAAAGGCTGTTGTAAAGATGACTTTTGCTTTTCCTTCGATAGTTTTTGCAAATTCCATGCCATCTACTCCCGGCATCTGTATGTCTGTAAGCACCACATCCACACCTCCCGAAAGAACAAGCTCATAACAAGACGTTGCCGAGGTAAAACTTCCCGCCAATTCGCAAAAAGAAGTTTGTCTTACGTATGATTCCAACAGCGAAAGAGCCAAAGGTTCGTCGTCAATGACGATACATCTTAGTTTCATTGCAAAATAATATCAAGGGTTACCGTATAAAATCCGTCTTTTATATAGACGTTGTACTCATATTTGTCTTTGTATTGGGCTTCCAAGCGTTTGAGCAGCAAATCAAGCCCCACACCACCCTCTTTCGTCTCATTGCTTTTTTGAGGAAAGAATGTATTTGATATAGTGCTTGTTATACCATTATCAGTCTCCTTTATGCAAATGTCTATTCTGCTTTGCTTGTCGGGACTTACCCCATGCTTGAACGCATTTTCGATAAGGTTGATGTGAAGCATGGGAGCAATATTGAAACTCGTCATTTCGGACACATCAAACCTTGTGTTGATTATCACATCTTTCCGTTGTCTTAATCTCATAAGGTCGATATAGTCTTTCAGAAAGGCAATCTCGTTTCTCAAAGGCACGCTCTCACAGTTGTTTACGCTAAGAGTGTATCTCAAAAGGTTGGATAGCGAAATCAGAGCTTGCTGTGCCTGCTTTTGAGAGAGACAAATCAAGGCGTAAATACTGTTTAGTGAATTTATCAAGAAGTGTGGATTGAGCTGGTTGCGAAGATTTTTCAGCTCGCACTCAGATTTTAAGTTTGAAATCTTGTTTTTCTCCCTTTCTGTGTGCAACCACTTCAACAAAAGCTTTGCACAAAGCACAAAAGCTAAGGCTGTGAGAAACGGAATGAAGTTTTGCAGCAATATGCCAAAGTCCAAAGAAATGTATTCCACACTTTGGCGGCAAGAGTCGAACAACTTGAAAAATATTTGGGTGAGTGTTGCAAACAAAGTAATTAAAAGCAGATTGGAAACGATAAATTTGGAAAACTTTTTGTTAAACAAAAACTTGTCAATCAAGACAAAGTAATTCAGATAGAAGAAACAGAACACCATTCCCATCTTTACGAAATACTTGATAGCAAAAGAAGATTCCGAAGACGAGATGTTGTTAGGAGGAAAGAAAGGTCCACAAAAGACAATCCCCCAACAGAGAATGTGAAGCAGGAAAAAAGTGTGTTTCTTTCTATTGAACAAATCCTTCATTTACAGAAATGAAACGCTAAAAAATTCAATTTATTATCACACAACCCCACAAGGTAGGTCAAATTGGTCGCAGTAGAAATAAAAAACAGCCCTCCAAAGAAAGTAATTATGCTAACAATCAAGATAACTCCTCAGGGGCTGTCTGCAAAACTAAAATAAAACCAATTTAAAAACAAAACAAAATGAAACTCATGCGTCATCTTGATGTTTCCGTTTGCAAAGGTAAGACCATTTTATTAAATTGTAAAAAGTTATTCTGCCAAACCGGAACCTTTATCGACAAAAATGAGAATAGTGTCGATAAGAATTGATTTTTCAAAATCAAAACAAGGACATTTGACCTATGCAGTTAAAACTTTTTCTGTGCAGAGGAGTAAAACCGTGTTGTACAATTGCTGCACGATGTTTTGCGGTAGGGTAGCCCATATTTTTGTTCCAATCATACAAAGGGTAAGACTGGTGAGCTTCAATCATGAAATCATCACGATAAGTCTTGGCAAGAATTGAAGCAGCGGCTATGCTCTGAAATTTTCCGTCTCCTTTGACAATACATTCAAAAGGAATATTCAAGTCTGAGTAAAACCTATTGCCGTCAATGAGCAGAAGGTCGGGACGAAGCGACAATTTGCGGACGGCATTGCTCATTGCAAGAAAGGCAGCTTGGAGAATGTTTATTTTGTCTATGGTATTGTTATCCACAAATGCCACTGCATAGCTCAGTGCATTGCTTTCGATAATAGGACGCAGCCGTCGGCGAGCTTTGTCGCTCAACTTCTTCGAATCGTTCAGCTCCTTACAGGCAAAATCTCTTGGCAAAACAACAGCGGCAGCAACAACAGGACCTGCCAAACAGCCTCGTCCTGCCTCGTCGCAGCCGCATTCCACAATATTTTCTTGAGAAAAATAACTTCGGAGCAAAATCTCTACTTACCGATTGACGCTATGAGACTTTCAAACAAAATTCTGCCGTCGGTATTTCCCAATTCCTCATCGGAACACCTCTCGGGGTGAGGCATCATTCCAAAGACGTTCCTTGTAGAGTTGGTGATACCCGCAATATTCTCCACACTGCCGTTCGGATTGTACTTTGTGTCAATCTCTCCTGCCTGATTGCAGTAGCGGAAAAGCACTCTGTCTTCATCGTTTAGACGTTTTATCGTTTCACTGTCGGCAAAATAACGACCCTCTCCGTGAGCTATCGGAACATTGAGGGCTTTGCCTTTTGTGGCTTTTTGTGTGAAAGCGGTGGAAGTTGTTTGAATTGCAATATACTGGTTCTTGCAAACAAATTTCTGGTTATCATTTGCAAGCAAAGCTCCTTCCAACAAGCCGGATTCGCATAAGATTTGAAAACCATTGCACACTCCCAAAACGTAACCGCCGTTTTTTGCAAAAGTCTTGACGCTTTCCATAATGGGAGAAAGACTTGCAATTGCTCCCGAGCGAAGATAGTCGCCGTAAGAGAAGCCTCCGGGAAGTATAATCATATCACAATTTTGCAAATCGGTATCCTTATGCCATAGTTTCACAACTTCCTGATGCAGTATATCTTTCAAAAGATATATCATGTCGTGGTCGCAATTAGAACCCGGGAAAATAACTACTCCAAATTTCATATTTGTCAGATTTTTTTGAGTTTTCAACCCTGCAAAGTTACGAAAAAATCACTCAACTGAGCCGCTTGATATTCTCTTTTGCCAAAATAAGACAAAAAAACGCCGTTTCAGACCTTTATTACAAAGACATATAAATCTTGGCAATGCAACAAAAAACAAAAATCAGCAAGAAAGTGTTTGCGTATCTCTCTTTGTTTAGGTTCATGAACATATTGCAAAAGAAAAACGACAAAGGAATGGCAAAAATGAACGACATATTAGGATAAGTCTTGCTCAAAAAGAAAGGAAAAAGCGAAACAACGAACATACTCACCATTACACCGCTTTTCTTTCTATATTCTATAATCCTGTTTGAGCGAGAGCTGAGAGTGTTTCCGAGTGCCGGAATCATAAACATCACAAGCAATACTATATATACCACTTGCAGAGGAATATCAAGGAAATCCAAGTTGATGTCTATCCATTTTTCTACATTGGAAAACATCTTTGCTTCGACAGGTATATCTTTCAGATAGTAAAACACAGCCAAAAGCAAAAACGGAGTGAGCAATCCGAGAATGCTCATGCCCCAACTTCTCCACTTGTAGAGCTTATAGACAATCAATCCTGCCCACATCCAGAATATAAACAAAACGTATGGAGCATAAAATAGACTTGCAAGTGCCAAAAAGAAACTCGACTGAAAAATTTCGTCAATTCCCTCGTTCTTGTCGTGGCATTTGAAAAAGAAATGCAAAGCAATAATCAAACATAAGTTGGCAAACAAAACCGCACTGAACGTCATAGTCTGCACATTGCAACTCATGAGAATGATATACAAGAAAGCAGGAAAAAAAGTCGTCTTTTGACACAAATGGTTTCTCGTCATCATATAGTTGAGAAAAAGAGCCTGCAAAACAACAATCACAAATGCACAAATCGAAGCTATTGTGTTAAATCCGTATGCCCAAGAGTAAACAACATCATAAAGAGGCATATCGAAAATTGTGCGAAACAACTCCGGCGGATTGACAAAAGCCGGAATCCACAACACCAAAGGAACCAACACCAACAAGAGCAGTTGGAGAGGATAGTTTTTTTTGAAGATATTTATCAGCATGATACTTTCCAATGTTTTTGATTTACTCTAAGCATTTACGGAAACAATTTGAAAAAGATACATTTTTGCTCGTCAAAACAAACAAAAACAACATTTCGTCTTCGGTTTGGGAGCTTCTGTACGCCAAAAGGCAAAAATAAAACGGCGTTTCACCAAAATAAAACGCCGTTTTGTTTGAGCAGAACGCCGTTTCATTTTGTCAAAACGGCGTTTTGTTTTTCTGAATATCTGAACTATAATTTTGAAGCTAAATCTGAGGTGATTTCTTTCAACTTTTCTTCGGTAGGAACGAAGTTTACGTTGTAGCTTGCAACGGTTTCGATGCCCGATTCGTCAAAGTAGCGTTGCATAACCTTCATATTCAAAGGCGCCCAGCCGTAAGAGCCGAACAAAACACCCTTCTTACCCTTGCAAATAAGACCTTGGATATACGTCATCATAGCTGCCACGCTCGGCATGATGTTTTTGTTCAACGTAGGGCTGCCGACGCAGATATATTCGGCGTCCAAGCAGTCTGTTATCACGTCTGAAACGTGGTTTGACTTCAAATCGTAGAACTTAAACGAATAATCCTTTTGTTCAAAAGCGTTTCTGATAGCGTAAGCAATCTTTTCGGTGCTGTGCCACATACTGTCAAACACAATAACCGCCTTTTTCTCTTTCTCTTGGTTGCTCCACTTGGTGTAACACTCCAATATAGCAGGAAGATTTGTTCTCCAAATCAAACCATGAGCAGGAGCTATCATCTTGATATCCAAAGCCGATGCAGCCTTTAGGGCAGTTACCACCTGAGAAGAGTAAGGCATCACGATGTTTGCGTAATACTTCTTTGCCTCTGCAAGAATTAAATCCAAACTTAGCTCATCGTCAAAATTCTCTGAGCTTGCCAAGTGTTGTCCGAAGGCGTCGTTGGAGAACAAAATCTTATCCTCGGGGCAGTAAGTGAGCATATTGTCGGGCCAATGCACCATCGGTGTTGTCAAGAAGGTAAGAGTACGTTTTCCTATAGAGACGCTGTCTCCCGTCTTGACGGTTTGTATCTTCCAGTTGGTAGTGTCGTAGTGCAACTTGTGTTCTTTTTCTGCTGCAGCGGTGGTAAGAACGGTTGCATTTGGGAGACGCTTCATCACCTCGGGCATAGAACCTGAGTGATCCATCTCTACGTGGTTTGAAACGACGTACTCAATCTTTGAAAGGTCCACAACTTGAGAAATTCTCTCCAAA
The DNA here is from genome assembly GCA_004551865.1 of Bacteroidales bacterium. Lineage (GTDB taxonomy): Bacteria > Bacteroidota > Bacteroidia > Bacteroidales > P3 > Onthomorpha. The sequence goes on along the minus strand of SFPR01000012.1, from coordinate 16,238 downwards.
AATTCTTCACAAAACGGTGCTTTCACCGTGTCAATCAACGTAATCTTTTCGTCTATTATCAAATAGGCATTGTAGGTAGAGCCTTTTTGGGTAAGATAACCATGAAAGTTTCTTACATTCCAATCTTTGACACCGACAGAATAGATGTCTTTTGCAATTTCCAATGGTTTCATTGTGATGATATTTTAATTGTTATTGTCTAAATCTGTTTTGCATAAGTTGAGTCTGTGCTTCGTCATATTGGTCTGCCAATTCATCTTCGCCAATAGAACGATAGTAGTCTTCAAGCAACGAATAGAGCTTAGAATATGCCCCTGCCTCGTCCAAGCCTTGGTAACGGAATACCGTCAAAAGGCTCTTTACCAAATTGTCGCTAAGTCTTCCCGTGTTGAGAAGGCGTACCAAGTAACTTTCTGCCCCTGCCACATCTTTTGAAGCAAGTTTTATTTGAGCTGCAAGGTTGTATGAATTTTCGTATTTGTAGTTTGTGTTTATTGTCTGCTCGCAAAGTTTCAACGCCTCGTCGGCTTGTCCCGACATAAGCAAACAATTAGCCTTCATAATGTTCGCATTTTCGTTCAGAGGGTTGCATTTGAGGAAATTATCCAAGATGCCGGTAACCTTTGGCAGCAATTCGCTTCTCAGAGTGTCCCTCATAGCTTGCTTTAAGTAGATTTCGGCAAGTGAAATCACCGCTGTTTCATTATCCGGTTCGGCTTCCACCGCCTTGTTAAGGTAGGTTACCGCTTGTTCAAGGTCGCCTTTTTTCATTGCTTCGGAGCCTTGCAAGTCGTATTTTTGCTTTCGTTTCAATACAATGCACACCGGAACATCATCTACCTTGACTTGATAGACCGTATTGGCAGGAGGGTATGCTCCTGCGGCAATCATGTCCGGTCCTATGCCGGTTGTGCAAACTATAAGGTAATCCCAATCAGATGCACCCCTTTCTGCCCAGCGTACAAAGGCAGTTTCAAAGTGAGCAGTGTCGTCTTTGAAGTAATAATTGAGCGGATGAATATGCCAACAACCCACCTTGATTTTCTCTCCGCTTGTAAGGCTGTCTTTTTTCGCATTATCCCTAACCCATTCTGAGGCTTCACGCAAAGAATGGTAGTAATAATCCAACTCATATTTGCCGTAAGCATTATCGACATTGCCGACAAACTGATTGAAATAGACATATTCGTAAGGGTGATTGCGAATGCAGTGTGCCACAGGGTGAACACATAACAAGCACATTGCAAGAGCAACAGCCCATTTGGCATAACGATTTCTCACAAGTTCAATCAGACTGTTCCAACCCAAGGCTGCGAGTATCACAATCGAAGGATAGGTAAACAAAAGGTGTCTCCAACCTCCGTAAACGTTGGAACGGTCAATCACAATCCAAAAAATAGGGAACAAAGCGGTGAAAAACAACACCAAATAGTAGAACCACTTCTTTCGATTGTGAAAAGCCAACACCATACTCAACAAAAATCCCAATAAAACGACCAAAGGAATGGTCATAAGCATGTATTTTGGAGAGTAATACCAAGGAAGATTGTCCGACCACTGCATTTTGCCCTCAAAAACCTGCCTTATGGCAATTTGAAACTTGCTCATGTTGGTGAAAGCATCGTAAACGTTGCTCACAGGTCCCTCTAAGGCGTATGGCCATACAAGAACTGCCAAGATATATCCTGCAATACAAATACCCAAAGACCAGATGAGCGTCTTAAAAAAGACAGGTTTCAAACTCTTTCGCTTGTAAATGTAGTACACAATGGCAAAAAGCCCGAAGTAAGCGACCATCAGCAAACCTCCAACGCGGATTGAGGTCGCAAAAGCGATGGAAAGAGCCAACATTATGGCAGTCGAGATTTTTATCTTTGGCAAACCGTCCAAAAACTTCACAATATAATATATAGACATTATGCAAGCGGAGGCAAAAGGTATGTCTTTGAGATTGTTGAACGAGTGTCCCAAAAATCTCGGAGAAACAAACAGTAGTACACAAGTGAGAACTGCCGCCCTCCAACCGCCAATTCTGCGAGCCAAAAGCCCTGCATAAAGTATTCCTATCCACGCCAAGATATTGCAAAGAGCGTGTCGCCACGGCATATAGTCTTCTATGCCGAATGTGTTGATGAGTAAGTGAATGAAAGTGTCGGGAGACTGACTGTAATAAGGCAGGTTGTTGCTCTCGGTGGGCGTTGCGGCAGTTTTATCTTCGCCAAAAGTCTTGTAATAGTTGAATACATCTTGAGAATGATGTACATGGAAGAACTCATCACCCGATATACCGGCATCTTTTGCCAAAAAAAGCAATCCAAACAACGAAAGAGCCAAAACAAACAAAAACACGGGACGCCAAATCTTGTTTTCGCCCTCATGTTGCTTCGATTTCAATTCCGCAAAAGGCTCTTTGAAGAAATATGTTGCAAATCTACTTATACAATTACTCATAATGCTGCTATTTAGTGCTTGAAACGCTTTGCAAAGATAACACAAAAAATTCACAAACTCGGAGTTTCATCTATTTATTCTCTTTTGTGGATAAATTGACTGATAAGTCGGACGGCTTGAACAAAGCGTAAGGTTTGGCAGTCGGTGAGTGTGCTTTCTATTGCGAGAACTCTGTCCTCTTGTACGGCAGATAGTTTGTCGTATGGTGCGGTATGTTTGAATGTTTCGGCGTCTTCTTTCCTTATTATAATGTATTCGGGTTGTCTGAAAAAGATTTCCTCTTTGCCGATTGACCAGCCGTCAATCTGTTTTGCGAGGTTCTCGCCTCCCGACAGCTCTATGATGTCGTTAATGAAGGTATTGCCTCCTGCGGTGAAGTCTCCACCTGCTCCAAAGCCCGCAACATAATATACGAGAGGCCTTTTGCCTTGCGGAATGTTCGTTGTGATTTGTTCCAACTTCGCTTTACAATCGGCAATCAGGCTGTCGGCAATGTCTTTTTTGCCAACAATCTCTCCCAAGACCGAAAGGGTGGAATAAACGTCTGCGGCTTTCTTCTGTTCCGGCAGGCAGATAACCTTCAAGCCCGATTTCTCCATTGCTTCAATCATTTGCTTCGATACCATCGAGGCAGTTATCACAAGATCGGGCCGAAGTGAGCAGATAAGTTCCAAACTTGCATCGCTTATTCCTCCGACAGAAGGAATGTTTTTTGCTTCGGCAGGATAGAGACAAAAATCTGTTCGTCCCACGAGCCTTTGCTGTTCTTTCAAATCAAACAGCAATTCAGTAATTCCCGGAGAGAGCGAGACAATACGCCGAGGATTGAGAGCGATAGTAACATCTCTTCCGTAATAGTCTCGTATTGTTATGCTGTTTTGTGTTTGAGCAGGCTTGTCCTGCTGCTTTGAGCAGGCAAAAGCAAGCATCACAAAAGCCGTAAGGCACAAGAGTTTGAATATTCTTTGTTTCATTGTTGCAGATGTTTGAAAAAACGACTTTATTTCAAATGGACTGCAAAGTTAATCAAAAAAAAGGTTCGGCAGCTTCAAAAAGCAACCGAACCTTTGGTGAAGAAATTATTTTAATTGCTTGAAGTGTTTCTACAAACCGAGCATTATTCCGAACGAGAATGGCTTCAAGTCTTTTTCATACGAGTTGCTGAACATATTTGTCAGGCTGTGGTTTACATAGAACGTCCAACCGCTCAACTCTATGCCTGCAAAAGCATCTGCCTTGAAGGTGTTGAATTCGTTGAAGCTGCTTCCGGTGCTTTGTTCGGTCGTTATACCGTCCTTGGTATATGAACATTTGAAACCGGTGTGAGAGTTGCGATAGTTCAATCCTCCTATTGCTCCTATGTGCAACTTGATATTCTTTGCCAAACGGAAGTCTATGATAAGCGGAACGGTAACATAGCGAGCCACAAGCTTACATTCAGCATTGCTTCTGTCGGCAGGAATGCCTTCTGTGGGGAACGGTAAGAGAGAAATGCCGTTGTCAAATCTGAACACATTGCTTTGGTAACCCAAACCCGTGGTAAGAGACACCACATTGTCGGGACAGAAAGTAAAACGGAATATTATATCCCATTTGTTTGACCATTTGAGGCTGTAAGGGCTTGAAGAAGCAGGCACGGTGAAAGGATTGCCGCTTGCATAGTTCAAATAGCCATAACCCCATACCAATCCTGTCGAAAGAGTACGCCTTCTGTTCTTTTTGATGTCTCTGTTCATTTCCATGGCTTCGGACAAATCTTCAATCTCAGGACCTAACAAATCGAAAAATTCTGTAATGAGTTCACCCATACGCTCTTCCCTCTCTTTCGGACCCCAAGATCTTGACAGACTTGTTTGAAATTGACCTTTGAATATTTTAACGACTACTCCATCTACAAATTTCGGGGTATCTACAATTTCGGATTTGATGTTCATAATCCGGATTGAATCTGCCTGAATGAAGATTGTATCATTCGGGGTGATGATTTGTTGCGGCTTTCCATGGGTTGTTTCCATTACTTTGATAAACAAGTCCAAGTCTGCACCCATTATTTTCAATACATCTTCTTGGTCGGTGTCTGCATACTTGACATATTGTTTTGTTTTGGCATCTTGTTCCGAGACAACGCAGATTGGTCTGTACAGTTTTTTTGTTTCACCTTGTCGAATGGTAAGGACGTCTTTTCCGTTGAAGAAAGAGCCGGCGTCATCTTTCAAAACACTTTGTTCTTCTTGTGCGTTTGCACTGCCGAAAGCAAGTCCCAAACCGAGAATTGCTCCCAAAAATTTGACATTTCTTTTCATCATTTATTTGGTTTTTGTTGTTAATTATTTCTTTTGCTACGATTTGATTTTCTTTACTTGAACTATTTCCACATATTCGTATTCCTTTCTGCGGTTCTGCACTTTCGAGATTATGTTTGTGAGCTTTTCTATGCCTTCTATGCTCTTTTGCGAAATTGCATCGACCGCTTTGGCAACTTTCTGCTCCAACGACAAACGCTTGTTCAGCCATGCAAACAACAGACTTTGCGAACTTGTTTTGTTGTTTGTTCTTTCGTCAAGAATTATGTGGTTGATAATCTTTGTTTGTTCCGTTTTGGGTTCTTGTTCGGTGCTTTGCTCTGCCAAAAGAGGCTCTTGCGGTTGAGCCTCAGGCTCTTGTATTTCGGTTTGCTCTTGCGTTTGCAAAGCTGTGTCGGTGCTTTCTTCTTGATAGTTTTCCTCCTGAGAAACAGGCTCTTGAACCTGCTCGGAGCAAAACGCCGTTTCAGCAGAACGAAACGGCGTTTCGTCCGACTGAATCGCCGTTTTATTTTCTTGAAACGGCGTTTTATTTTCGCTAATCGCAGTGTGCTTGTTTTCAGATGGTTGAGTTGCTGTTTTGTTTGAGGTAGCAATGTAATTTATCGCAACTGTGGACACAACCAAAAGAAGCAACACTGCGGCGACAGAGTAAATCCATGACTGCTTTCTCCTTGTAAGGAAAACAGCAGGCTTTCTCTCTTTGCAGATTGAGCCGAACAAAGCCTCCTTGTCCTCAAACAACATATCGCAAGGGCATTCAACCCTCTCGTTCTTGTCGTATGCCTGCAACAAAGCAGCATATTCGGGATTGCTTTCGATAAGTCGCTCTACGCTCTGCCTCTCTTTTGGCGAGAGATTGCCCTCTGCATAGTCAAAAAGCAGGGCTTCGATGTTTGCATTCTTTGTTTTCTTATTCTCTTTCATAACTTCGCTTTCAATTCTTTGAGCTTTATCCTTGCTCTGAAAAGGTTTATCTTGACGTTTTCTTCGCTCATTTGCATGATTTGTGCTATTTCCTTGATTGAAAAGCCCTGCCAGTCTTTTAAGATGAGACATTGACGCATCTTTTCGCCAAGGCTTTGCAACAGATAGTCGATAAGCTGAGTGTTTTCCAAGTCCGGCTGTACGCATCGGGTTTCAAAGCTTGCCGACTGCACCACCTTGTCGTGTCTTATGGCTTTGAGCATGGAGTTGTGAGCCGTTGCAAAGAGATAACTCTTGACCTTGTTGCTATCGACCGCCTCTCTGTTGTTCCAAAGCGAGAGAAAGCACTCCTGCAAGAGGTCTTTTGCCGCCTCACCATCGCCCATACTCTTTGCAAGATAACGGAACAAGCCGTCGGAATGCAGTTCAATAAGTCGTTTGAAGTCCTTTTCGTTCACCGTTTTTTACTTTCCTTTTTACAATAAGATCCCCTGACCACCCGAAAAGTTACACTCGAGAGCAAAAAAAGTGAAAAAATTTGCTTGCTGTTTGAAAACTTATCTCTATATTTGCAGGGTGGAATTGTAAATCGGCACAAATACAATCGCCAACTGATGTTTTGCAAACATTACTTCTCTAACGCCGATTTTGCATAGTGAGAAGGAGAAAATAAACCCCTAAAATAATAGAGTTATGAACAAGTTAGCAAAATCATTGTTGGTCGTGGCATTGCTTTCGGGCGGTGCGGTATCGGCACAGAAGGTTCAAACAGCCTCACAGAGGCAAGTGGAAATTGCAGCAACAGTCGAACAATCGCCTTCATTCCCGGGAGGGTATCAGGCAATGAACGATTTCATTGGGAAAAATCTGAAATACCCCGAACAAGCTACCAAAAACGGAGTTCAAGGCAAGGTATTAGTTTCCTTTGTTGTTGAAACTGATGGTTCAATTACCGATGTCAAGGTGATAAGAGGCATAGGCAGCGGTTGCGATGAGGAAGCTGTCAGAGTGGTTAAGGCAATGCCGAAGTGGCAACCTGCAATGAAAGAAGGCAAAGCAGTTGCAATGCAATTCTATATTCCGTTTTCGTTTGTCTTGCCGAAGAAATAAAACACAAGGTGGCGTTTTGAGCCAAAGAGAACCTCAATTCGCAAAATCCAAAATAGAATAGAGAACTCTTTCGTGGCGAAAAACACCAACAAACCAAGACATCAAGAGAATGTCATTTCAAAAAACTATCATAAATGACACTTTTTTGAAATGACATTCTCATTTTACAACAAAATTCTTACCGTTGCATTTCACAAAACTGTTATAAATGACATTTTTTTGAAATGAATATGATTATAAAAAGAGATAAATACCTCGATGAATTGATAGGTTGGAAGCATACCGACTTGATAAAAATTGTTACGGGACTGAGACGTTGCGGCAAATCTTTCTTGTTGTTCAATCTTTTTCACCAACATTTGTTATCAAGTGGCACAGACGAAAGCCACATTATTGAGATTGCTTTGGACGACATTAGCAATGAAGCACTGAGAGAGCCTTTTCGTATGCTTGAATATGTCAAAAGCAAAATCAAAGACGACAATCAATACTATCTTATCATTGATGAAGTACAACTATTGGGGCGGTTTGTAGATGTGCTTAACAGCTTTATGCACATAGATAACGTGGATATATATGTAATAGGAAGCAATTCCCGATTTCTTTCAAAAGATGTGGCAACGGAATTTAGAGGTCGCGGAATAGAAATCCATATTTATCCGCTGTCATTTGCCGAGTTGTACCAAGCCCGAGGAGGAGATAAATATGCTCTTTGGAAGAGTTATTATACATATGGGGGACTTCCTTATTTGGCAAGCCTGAATGACAATGCCCGAAAAGCCGAATATCTGTCTTCGCTTAACCAAACCCTTTATCTGAAAGACATTGTCGAAAGAAATAAAATCGCAAATGAAGATGAGTTTTCCGAGCTTATGAACTTAATGGCATCGTCAATCGGTTCGCCATGTAATCCAAATAAGATAGCCAATACATTCAAGAGCGTTAAAAAAGTCTCTCTTGCACCTCAGACAATAGCTAAATATCTTTCCTTTATGGAAGATGCGTTCATTGTAGAGAAGTCTGTGAGATATGACATCAAAGGACGAAAGTATATAAGCACGTTGTCAAAATACTACTTTCAAGACGTGGGATTGCGAAACGCTCTGCTCAATTTTCGACAAGTCGAAGAAACCCACCTTATGGAGAATGTAATTTACAATGAGTTGAGAAGATGCGGCTACTCTGTCGATGTGGGCATGATAGAGGTGCGTTCGGCAACTCAAAGAAAGCAGTTGGAAGTTGATTTTGTTGCAAACAAAGGGGATAAACGCTACTACATTCAGTCGGCTTTTGCATTAGCCGACGAGCAGAAGCGGGAACAAGAACTTGCATCGCTCAAAAAAATCAATGACTCGTTCAAAAAAATCATCATTACAAGAGATGACATAGCTCCATACCACGATGACAACGGCGTTTTGATAATAGGACTTATGGATTTCCTACTAAGAGACTACAAAGACCAACTTATATAAGAGCCGTTCACTAGAAGAGCTTATCAGACCGACAAGATAGAAATAACAAAAGAGAAACCATCAAAAGTTGTCGGGGCAATCTCTCCGGCGGTTCACAGCACCATAGCAACCTTTCTTACGTTTTCAAGCCTCTCAATAAAGGATTTGTCTTACGTTGTTGCCTATATATTATAATCAATCTGTATTCGCATAAGCACTTCTGCACTTCTGCCCAAAGCAACTTCAAACAACATTGCTGTCGGAGTGGTGAGTGGTCGGCGGCAATTCAAGATGTCGTTCAGCATTTTGTAAGAAATGCCCATTTGTTCTACAAGTTTGGGTTGCTTAATGTTTCGATATTCCACTTCTTCTTTGATGATTTCACCCGGGTGAATTGGGCAAAGCTGAAAACAAATAAAGCCTGCCGAATAGCGACAGGCTTGCGGAGAGAAAGGGATTATGTTTTGTCTGAGCACTTTACTTTTGCTTTAGTGTACTTCAGTTGAATTCTATTGCAAATAGCTGAAACCTTGCAATATGCACCATCTTGTTGTGCAGAGTTCCTCTGTGCGATATCTGGCATAAAACGACCTTCTTTTCGTTTCGGTGCATTTTTTTGAGAGGAAAAATGCACCGTGTTATTTCACATTTCCCAGTAGTTCTTTTGCATTCATTTCCATCTTGTTGAAGGAGAACAACCGCTTGTCAATGTCCTTCAGTGAAGTGCCAATATGATAGACCGTGTTGTCGATGCAGAGGAAACGGTCGTGGGCCTTGTCGTACTACTTCACGTCGATGGGTTGGTATTGAGCGTTGTGCTTCGCAAGGTCGAGTGACAGCTGTCTCTTTATTTTTCTTCGGAATTATCTACTTTAGTCTTGTTTGTCAAAATGGAGTATAGCAAAAAGGGAGGTCGTCTGACCTTCTTTTTGTTTATTTAGTTTTACTCCACCAATTATTCAAACCTACTTTTTTAGTTTCTGAAACAATTCATCTGTCGTTATTTTCTCTTCCCAATAATCAATCAATATTTCTTTGTTTTTCATAATCCATTGTTTTATCCCATTGATTTGTGTTTGACTGATTTTGATTTTATTCAAGTCATTGTTCTTTAACAATATCTTTGGGTCGTCGGAAATGGAAATGGGAATCAGTTCGTTGATTTGAATTTTTGTTGCCGTATTGTTTTGGAATTTTATTCGTGGCAGATTATGTTTCCCCGTCGATTGTGTATTATTAGTTTGCACCCATATAATAACATCCAGTCCCGTGGTGCTTTGTGAAATGTTTGCCATTTCTAACAACATTTCATCGGTATAGACGGTCTGCAATAGTTCTTCTATTGTCTCGTAATTCTGGTCTTCAACAAATTCGTTGTAACTCAATATATTCATACCTATTTGTATTTTGATTTGTTTTTCTGTGCCTTTTTAGATTTTTCCATTCTGTTTCTGATTGTTTTATATCAGTATTTATGCCACTGCCAACTGGACACACCTCATAAAGACGTTGTCGTAATCCCTGTTATTCAGCCTGAAACAGAACTCATCCACATATTGTTGCAAGTATTTCACGGAAACTATGAAATCTATTGCAGACCTCCCATCTGGAAGCGTTTGGTAAATTCAAAATATGTCATCTTTGTATATGTTGTATGTTCTCATTACAAAGATACTATTTTTTTGTGAAAAAACCAAGTCTAAAGTAGATAATTCCGTTTTTCATTGCCATATCTTACTTACCTTTAAGTCAATATGTAATAGTGAGGAAAGCCCAACTATATTGTGTAAATCAATGGCTTGAAGATTATTTTTCATTACTTTCTGCAATAAGTGTATTCACATCAAGAACATCGCTCTCAATTTCCGTAGTGTGTTGATGGCTCGACCAGTCCTACTTCTGACCCGACGGAGTGATAGTCCATCAGAGAGCAATTCGATTTCGTCACCGTATTCCATCAAGTAATCGAATTTCAGTTTCTTGTATGCCATAATAGTCCTCCTTTCCTTGCGTTATTATTTTATACAATAACGATGTTTGATTTATATTATCGCATTCAAACTCAGATATTTTGATACGTTCGAAATAAATTCAGGTAATAATATACCTGTTGGCGACAAAATATAGATAATTCGCTGTATTTCTTGTCAATAAATTTTGATATGTCAGAAAATAATAGTATCTTTGTAATAGACAAAGAAATTCTGACTATGATAGATATGGGTAAGTTCAACTCGTTGTATTCGGTTTCAAGGTGTTTCAACACCGAAAGCAGATGCCGACAGGCGATAACGGAGTCCAGATGGGGTGACGACGTTGTGTGCCCCTATTGTGACAAACACCATTGCAACAAACGGTCCGACGGAAGATGGTGCTGCTCAAAATGCCACAGGAACTTCAGCGAGAGGGTTGGAACAGTCTTTGAGAACACCAAGATTCCTCTCCGTAAGTGGTTTCTTGCAATGTATCTCATCAGTTTCCACAAGAAGGGAATATCGTCACACCAGCTGGCGAGGGACATTGATGTCACACAGAAGACAGCTTGGTTTCTTCTTCAAAAAATCCGGACACTTCTTGGCAAGGAAGTTTCTTTCTGTTTGTCCGGTGACGTTGAGTGTGACGAGACATACATCGGCGGCAAGGAAAAGAATAAACACGAGCGGAAGAGAACCAAAGGAACACAAGGACGTTCAACTAGGACGAAAGTCCCCGTGTTCGGTATGGTTGAAAGGGGAGGCAACGTGGTTGCCGTCAAGTGCAATAAGACAGAGGGGGCAACCCTCCTGCCGATAATAGACAAGTTCGTTGTAAGGGGTTCCACCGTCTATACCGACGAATTGTCTTCTTACAACGGACTTGACAATTCCAAGTATGTCCACAAGGTTGTCAACCACGGCAGGAACGAATACGTAAAGGGGGCAGACTTCACCAACACCATAGAGGGTTTCTGGGGAGTCTATCTCAAGAAGATGATTGAGGGCATCTATCATTCACTTTCGGCGAAATACCTCCAGAGATACATAGACGAGGCGGTCTGGCGTTACAACACCCGTGGGATTAAGGGCGGCGAGCGTTTCAGCCATATGTTCCGTTCCTCAATCGGTGCCGTGGACTACGGAATGGTCAAGCAAGTGGCATAAATACACTATAAGCAAAAATATTGGCCTTAATAGATAAACTATAATAATATGGACAAGATTAAGAAATTTGGTGAATTTTGCAATATTCATCACAATAAAGTGAACGAGACAGAAATAAAGAGGAATACTATGTCTCCAATCAATGTTGGGGAACTTAAAATGCTCGATGACCAAGAAGAGATTGAAAAGTGTCTTCCAATAGTGTGGGATATGCTTGAAAAATCCTACGAAAACATAGGTGGGTTGCAATCTTACCGTGACTATAATGACTTCAAGAAGAAAAGGCATCAGATTATGGTTGTTAAGGATTTCAACAACGATGATTTGCTGGCGTGTGCCACATTCCGTAGAATAGAGGGAAGTTTGAAAATGACCGTCATTGGTTGCAACCAAGAGAACAATGGGAAACTTGCTTTGCAGCAGATAATCCAACACACAATATCAGAATTGGAATTGCATTATTGGACAGAGGTCAGTGGTGCAATAGAGCACTATTTCAAAAAACACAACGGATACCCGATGCCAAACACAATGGCAAGCAAAATACTGCAAGCACCTGAAGACCAGATTACTCTTTCCAAAAAAGATTTGGTCCATTATGACAGACCGATTGGACCGGACAAGGAAATATTCACAAAAATGATTTTCGGGATAAAGTCGGAAGAGATTTTCCAAGAGGCAATGGATGCTGTTGAAAACTATTATGATTTTATGAACGAGGTCAATAAAATGGTCAATGAGTCAAAAGAGACCAAATATTCCATAAAACAAGCAATCTACATCATAGAAAATCTGTACAGGATGCACGAGGAAGACGGAATCAACGAATTGACGACAAATTGGAACGATGCACTGAGAGAAAGTATGAAGGCGTTGAAATCGGTTAAGGAAAAGACACAAACGATTGAGGACTACATTCAATATGGAGAATACCTGCTGTCCGATATGCAGGTCTTGACGTTGAATGTCATCCAATAGGCAATTCCATTTTGTCAAACAGGACAAAGTGGATATATGGGATTACATAACCAAAACCTTGTTTGTTGAATAACGAAAAAAGAGAGAATTTCCTCTCTTTTTTTCGTTTAATATACAAGTTTAAAGCAAACAATTCAGTAAATTCATAGCCAACAAGTATATTATTACCTAAATTCAACCACCTTTCAAAAGGTGGTTGGTTGGTCTTGTTGATAATGATGCGTTCTATTCCATATCCGCCTTTTCTGTTCAGGCGACAACCCAATCTTTTGGATTGACAAAGTGCATTATGCGGTTATACAATTTCCAATCGACAATCAAGTTTCCAAGGAGATGATTGTTGTAAGGATGCAGACGGACATTTCCGACAGCATATTCAAATCCAGAATTGGCATATTCCCGTCTGATATAGTTCTGGATATAATTACTTTCCCTGATGTATCCCTTCCCGTTTTTGTCTATCCAGAAATCGTTCTCTATAAAACCGCCATCCTGTTTCCACTTCTGTGTGGCGGCAATGAGCACTATGTCATTCATAATCTCGTCATCGGTAAAGCCTGACTGAACAGAATACAACAACCCATATCCAGATATCTTCAAATCGGGCTTGGACCCCATTGTCACCGGCTCCTTGAACAATATGCATTTATAATCAATCATTTCAGTAAGTTTGTTTGAGATATTTATGTCTCTTCAGACCTTTATTCTCTACTAACGATACCGAAATGAATGCATTGCGTTTTTAGTGTTATTCAACTTCCCTTATGTCAAGCCGCCCGTTATCCCGAAGTTCCATCAGCAATCGCCCCATCAAGTTCGGTCCCACATAGAAATCTCCTTGCCGTTTCACACCCCAAGTATCAGCCCAACTCTTCTTAAACGAGCTTTGGTCTTCAACAATGTACTTGCCTTTGCTCCGTTTCAATGCTTTTCTAAACTCCTCACTTTGCTCATATTTTAACTGAAGGCATTGTTTCATTGCATCAACGATTATCATTCCCCAATCGTTCCGTCTATGGGTCTTCTCAAAGTGTTTGGCGGTCATCTTCGGATTGGTCGCAGCATAGACCTTTTCTCGGACTTCTATGTCAGTAAATTTCATCATCTGGAACAGTTGCTCGACATTCTTGTATGTAACACCATCATACTGTATAGGGGTATGGGCGAAATTGCTGAATATTCCCCATCCTCCTTTGACCTTACAGAATGGAACACATTCGGTCACTGGGTATGTCTCTATCGTATAGTATTGTGGATAATACTTTTCGATGAATGGTGCTACACTGTAAAAGCTCATTTCTTATCCGGATTGACCTTTTCAACGTTGGTGATGGTGATGACCGACTCATCAAGGACCGTCATATTATCACCCAAGGCTGGATTCTTCCACGAATAGGGCCAGCAGATGAATATGACTCCGATGCTCACGAGGAACTTCGATGCAGCCTTCTCACCTTCGATGTCTATTTTGTCAGTCAACTCCTTTGCAAGATACTTCCGAAACTCTTTACCGTCTTCCGTGAATTTCGTCGGAATGGTATGTCCCAGTTTTTTCTCTGCCTTTGCAAGTATCGTGGGATTTATAGAATGTTTGAAGGCAATGTGGTTCTTCTCCGTTTTATCGGGCAATTCAAGGGTATATACATAGTGTTCGGTGGCAGTATTGTTCGATGCCGAATAATGTACTGCTGATTCATATTTCGAGGTCACATAGACACCGAAACCGAACTTGACCTTTCCGTCACCTTCGAGGGCGTGAGCCAGGTCGAACTTGTCAAACAATCTGTGTGTTCCGTGATAGAATATTTGCATCTATTATATTTTATAAGACTTAACGAGAAAATTCTGGATTTATTGCGATTTTATATTACGCACCGAACAACGTTATGAGCAGCCACAGCAGACCAAGAAACAGCAACGCCTCAACAAGGAATCCGAGAATACCGCCGATAAGGGCGAACGGCAGGGTCAAGATGTCCCAGAGCCAAGCAAGGATGTTAAGCAGAACGGGGCCGAAAAACTTGATGACGACCACTACCGCCACTATTATCAGTATTACAGTAAGCATCTCATATGATTATAGAAGAGCTCTAATATATCTTCTTCCTCACCGCCCTCAATATCTCCACCATCGCCCAAGTGTCCTGCTGGCAGTAGCGTTTCAATGCCTCTCGACGCTCTGCTTTGGTCTTCATCACATTCTTGTTCTCTTTGTCGAATACGGTGGGTACTGGTGAGTCGTAGTTGATGTATGCGATGTATGCCTGAACACCATTGCCCACATCCATTCCTTTGTAGGTGAGCGACGGTACGAGAGTCGGCAAGGTCTTCTTGATTGAATAGCTGCCCGAAAGGTCCTTGTGGTAGTAATTGAAGACATCTGCGTTTTCCATCCCTTTATACATCTCATTGTTCTTCAGCAGATGCATCAGGTCTGCCGACTTTTTACAGATGGCAAGCAGTTTGTCGCTGTATTCAGGGAAGAGTTTAGACAGCTCTTTCAGTCGTCCAATCTCAAAACTTGTGTTCTGTGCGAGCATTGTTCCTTTGAGTGTGCCGTCCTCGTTAAATTCAAAATGGTCAATAATGGCTTTAGCCAATGCCTTACGTTCATCGTCAAAGCACTCTTTGTTGAGGAAGATGAAATTGTCCTTCTCTTTGTCACAAACACCCGGCTCACGCTCAATATGCAGCGAGAACTCAAACACCGACTGGCGGTATGGTTCTTCGCCTTGGAACCGTGGCAACGGACAGCCAAATGTTTCAAAGTCGAAGTGATAGATGGGATATTCGAGCCGACTGAACCAATACTGCATCTTATCCTTATCTATATACTCTGTGCCGTTGTCATAACAATCTCGCTGAATGAGATGCTTTTTCTTTTCCAACCATTCCTGTGGCACATCGTCAAACTTGTAATATCCTTCGTTTATCAGCTGATACTTGTCGGCGATATTGCCCATCTTGAATTTTCCGTGAGAATCTAAGTATTTGTTTGCTGAATTGGTCTCCGGCACATCACGAAGTGTTTTGAAACAATGACGCCAAAACAGACATTCCGTGTTCCCTCCCCAAGCACAATGTTTGCCGACATCGACTTTCTTGGTTACATCGTGTGGGGTCGAGATATAACTTTCGAGGGTGGCAATCTCCTTCAGTATTGTTTCTTGATACGCCTCGGTGGTCTCATTCATATCAAGAAACGTGACAATTTCCTGACCATCTATCGTGTCGTATAGACATCTTCCGTTTTCATCCAAAGCACCGTCATACACATACTCACTATTCAACACGGCAAGATAGTAATTCACAGGGCGGTTGTCTCCCTCTTGACGGAGGGCGTGTTCGATGACGAATCTCTGGAAGGCGAGGTCGTGAGGATATTTCCCAACGTCACTATAACGGTTGAGCAGTGCGTTTTTTTTCTGTTCGAAGTTCTCCGAAGCAACGTCGGACACGGTACTGGCGGTGGTGTTGAGACGCCAGATATTCCTGTCCTTAACGAATAGTGGATACGGAGTGCCTCCGCGATTCCCTTTCTTGTCCGAGAAGAATAGTCCTTTCTTACCGCCTTCATCATCAAACTTAAGGATGTACTTGCTGTTGGTGGTGGCTTTCACCTCGATGATATTGATTTCCTGCTCGCTCTCGTTGTAGATATCCACATAGCAACGATAGGTGTGGCCGTTGTGCTCGTATTCGAATAGTTTCTGGTTTTGTACATTCCGTGAGTCAGAGATAAAAATGCCGTGGAAATACTTCTTGGCCACACGCAGAGACTCTTCTTCCACCTGATTGTAGTAGGGGAGCAAGGCCTCAAGTTCCGGACGAGGGGTAGCGTCGAATTTTTCATCGTCTTCTTCTGGGAATCCGGTTGA
>SFPR01000051.1 GCA_004551865.1 Bacteroidales bacterium | reverse complement strand
CTGATGTATATGATATGTTTTCCTGAGTCAGTTCCTTTATGGCTCGGAGAATCGTGTCGGCACTACAGGTGCGAAGTGTCGGGTGAAGCGAGAGATGGCGCATCAAATGAGTAGTTACATCCTCAATACATGAGCCGCCACAGAAGTAAACGCTCATTAGCGAACGGATGATTTCGCTGTATTGATACCCATACTGCTTGCATCTCAAACCAAGGGTTGAGTCTATTACAGATGAGAGTCTGGAGTCAAATTGCTCCATAATTGGAAATATTCCTCCAAAAGGAGTGAGTCTCTCGGATTTTATTGCTATCTTTGCCTAAGTGAAAAATCTGACATGACAAAATCCTGAGCAACTTTTTGTTGCTCAGGTGCTTAAAAAGTATAATTTATAATGGTTTTGCGGAATTAAGGTAAAATAAGAATACCTTTAATTATAAAGGTAATTTATTTTCAACAAGCAGTATTTTAGAAAGAAGTATGCATAAGATTTTTGGTGAAAGAGAATGGTTTAATTTGTGTGAGGCATGGGATAAAGCAATGCTCTTGGAAGGGGTCGGAAAACTGCGACTCGGCTATAGCTATTCTGATGTATTGGATGTACTTCCTGATGTATTAGATTGGGTTGGCATAGACACCTTTTCTGTGAACTTCTCTCAAAGTAAAGCTTTAAGAATTCATGAATTGTGGCAGGATAAATTATTTTCTGCACTATCGGATTATTCCGACCAGTTAGAAGAAGACTGAATAAGCTTACATGCAACAACTTTTAGTTTTCAATCGAATGGAGGTGTGTTTCAGGATTGTGCGGTAATTGTTTGTGCTCAAGCTGGTGGTATGAGTTATTTTGAACCGTCCAATCCGAAGTACAATCTCAAAGAAGAGCAGTTTGGAGAATATTGTGATATTTATCACATTCAGCCGACTATTGAAGAATGGGCAAAATGGGCCGAACAGTTCTATGGCTCTGAAATAATAAAAGTGGTGCGTACTTACATTGAAAAGAATGGAGTAGGAGTAATTAGGGGCTTTGACTATTGGATGAGAGTAATGATGAAGTTGGTCTCATTATTAGAAGAACATAATGTTTGTTCCTTGAGTCAAATACCCGAAAGTGAGATTAGTTCTGAAATTGGTGGTTGTGGTTGGGTAACTGTAGAATATCCAGATTTTTGTGAAGTCATCTATTCTTTTTTGAAGACAATCCCTCAAAAGAATAAATTGTAAAACCTGTTTTAATAAAGGACAGTCAAACCTCCACCAAGAAGATATGACAAATCCTAAACGGCCAGTACTATGGGTGTTTTAAGTAATATAACAGACGAGTATTTCGGCGACAAGAAAAGAGAGGAAGATGTGGTTTTCAGGTACAACATCGACGAAAAGTGTCCTCCTAAAAATGAACTAGAACCTGAAACAGTGGTCTTTTTACGGGGATTGGCTGAACATCGACTGTTTCTTGACAAATCCCTGTCGTTCCAAATTAATGACCTTCAGCGGCATACTAGATTGATTCTCAGCGGAAGGTGGATAGACCGATATGAATTTCCACCCAACGACGAACAGGAAAAGGAAATAGAGGAACTGGACAACCTGATAAAAAGTATTGAGGAAAGATTGGGCCAGTCCCATAGGGAGGACCAGAAACTGGAAGAACTACTTAATGTCTGCAAAAGACAGCAGAAAGAACTGGAGAAGGCATTAGGTAGTACAGATGCGAGGCCTTATCTAGGTATGTATTATTATGATGACGATGAGTGCGTCATTACGTTATTTGTGGATGTTATTGAATCTATCACCATTGGACTTGACGAAATGATGCTTCTGATGGGTGAGGTGCTACTCCATGAATATTTCCATTCGTTCTATCATCACGTGGGTGTTGGAGCCAAAGACATTTTGAGATGTATGGAAGAGCCAATGGCCGAATATGGCAGTCTGGTGGTATTGGACAGTGTGGCTTCATCCAATTCAAGGATAGCATCAATGGCCAAGGAGGCTCTTGAATACTCCAAAGACTTTATCGAGAAAAAGCAAAGCTGCATAGGGAGAATTGCCGCCTACGGTTTCGGGGCTTATCTCTACGAATTTCACAAGGATGACTACCAGAGCTTGATAGCCAATTATGCAAATGTATCTCTTCTGCTGGATAAACAGAGCAATATTGCTTTGGAGTATAAGTATATGCTTTATCCAGAGTATCCCGCTCCTTGGAATGAAGATGTTGCATATAAAAAACTGAAGGCGTTATTGAATGTTGATGGAGTCCGTCCATCACGGAAAGATACGAATATGGCCAAGAGAACTTTCCAGATAGAGCACGCCGTAACCACCACCTCTTTCTATTCTGTTGAGGCTGTCTCCAGGGAAGAAGCAGAATCTCTATTTATGCTAGGAAAAGTCAAAAAGGAATGGGAAGACAAGAATGAAAATTTGGATATTTCCAAAATGGAAGAAGACTAAAATGCAAGCAAATGTACATTTCGAAATCAAGATTTATTAACTGGACACGTTGTCCGATGTATTTCCCGATGGAGTTGAAACATAACCCATCAGGGAAACACGATATTGATATTGAACGCGAACACCGCATGGAGATGCTGGAAGAGTTGTCGTCAACCGGATTCCCAGAAGAAGACGATGAAAAATTCGACGCTACCCCTCGTCCGGAACTTGAGGCCTTGCTCCCCTACTACAATCAGGTGGAAGAAGAGGCTCTGCGTGTGGCAAGAAGTATTTCCACGGCACTTTCATCGCAGACTCTCGGAATGTGCAAAACCAGAAACTCTGCGAATATGTGCATAACGGCCACACCTATCGCTGCTACGTGGATATATACAACGAGAACGAGCAAGATATCAACATCATCGAGGTGAAGGCCACCACCAACAGCAAGTACATCTTCAAGAAAGACGAGAAGGAAAACAAGAAAGGTCTGTTTTTCTCTGACAAGAAAGGGAATCGAGGAGGAACACCATATTCTTTGTTTGTCAAGGATGGAAACATCTGTCGACTCAATATGGCCGCCAGCACCGTGACCGATGCCGCTTTGGAGAACTTTGAACAAAAGAAAAACACCCTGCTCAATCGGTATAGTGACGTGGGGAAATATCCACACGACCTCGCCTTTCAACGGTTCGTCATCGAACACGCCCTTCGTCAAGCTGGAGACAACCGCCCTGTGAACTACTATCTGGCCGTGCTCAACAGCGAGTATGTCTATGACGGTGCTGTCGACGAGAATGGCCGATGCCTGTACCATAATATTGATGGGCAGGAGATTATCACATTCCTTGATTTGAACGAGACCACGGAAGCATACCAAACAACAATCCTTAAAGAGATTACCACCCTCGAAAGTTACATCTCAACCCCGCACGATGTGACCAAGAAAGTCGACGTCGGCAAGCATTGCGCTTGGGGTGGGAACACGGAATGTGTCTTTTGGAAACATTGTTTCAAAACACTTCGTGATGTGCCGGAGACCAATTCAGCAAACAAGTATCTTGATTTCCGAGGCTTCAAGAAGGGTGATATTTCCGACAAGTATCAGCTGATAAACGAGGGATATTACAAGTTTGACGATGTACCCTACGAATGGTTAGAGAAAGAAAAGCATCTCATCCAGCGAAATTGTTATGACAGCGGCACAGAGTATGTAGATAGGGACAAGATGCAGTATTGGTTCGACCAGCTCGAATATCCAATTTACCACTTCGACTTTGAGACATTTGGCTGTCCGTTGCCTCGTTTCCGTGGCGAAGAACCTTACCGACAGTCGGTATTTGAGTTTTCGCTGCATATTGAGCGTGAGCCTGGCGTTTGTGACAAGGAGAAGGACAATTTCATCTTCCTTAATGAAGAGTGTTTTGACGATGAACGTAAGGCATTGGCTAAAGCCATCATTGACCATTTTGAATTTAACGAGGACGGTACACTTAAAGGCACTATGCTCGCACAGAACAAAAGTTTTGAGATTGGGCAATTGAAAAAGCTCGCCGGACTCTTTCCCGAATACAGCGACAAACTGCTTGCCATCTGTAAAAAGTCGGCAGACCTGCTGCACCTGTTGAGGAACAATAGGGAAATGTACAAAGGAATGACAAACGCCGATGTCATCAACTACTACCACAAAGAGCTTTCCGGCAGTTACTCCATCAAGAAGACCTTGCCGGCACTCGTGCCGTCGCTCACCTACAAAGGAATGGATGTGTGCAACGGTGTTCAGGCATATATCGCCTACATCAACTACGACTCTCCAACACCCACCTCGTTCGACAAAAGGAATGTGATGCATAACAAAGCAGAGCGTCGAGAGGCATTGAAACGCTATTGCCAGCAGGACACTTGGGCAATGGTTGAGATATTGAGGGCGGTGAGA
The DNA here is from genome assembly GCA_004551865.1 of Bacteroidales bacterium. Taxonomy (GTDB): domain Bacteria; phylum Bacteroidota; class Bacteroidia; order Bacteroidales; family P3; genus Onthomorpha. The sequence goes on along the minus strand of SFPR01000051.1, from coordinate 9,625 downwards.
ACCAAAATGAAAGAATGAACGATAAGGAAAGTAGCAACGACTATTAACCAGAGAATACGAGATGCTTTCAATGATTCTGACAATTGTGATTGTGGTGGTCGTCATCAAATTCTTCGGCCCTGTTCTACTTGACATTCTTTCTTGGCTTTGGGACATCTTGACCATTCCATTCGCCCTTATCGGAGGATTTCTCGGATTCCTTGTTGAGGCGTTGCTGTTTGTCGGTCTGTTGTGGTTGGTCGTAACGTTATTCGGACTATAGTATTAACACAATTATCCCATTTAACATTGATATGTCAACATTCTATCACGGTTCACACAAAATGTTCGATAAGTTCGACCTCTCTCACGCGCTTGAAGGTGACGGGAAGGTCAAGTTCGGTTTCGGAGTATATGTGACCTCGAAATACGAATCCGCAGTCCATTATTCGGCATCGAACAAGTCTGCCACCGAACACTATGTATATACCCTTGATTTGCCCGATAAAACGGAGAAGAACCACATTGCCTTCAAACAGCAGATAAACCCTTCAATAGTTGCAAAGGCAGAGAAAAAACTGGGACATACTATTCCGACGAAATTCACGGAAGACGGTAAAGAGTTTCGGAAGTATCTTGCAAAAGAGCTGACGGGCCATATAGACATTGAAGGCGAGAAGGCTGCATCGAAGTTCCTCGTGAGCATCGGAGTCATATTCATCTGCTGGCCCTATTCGTGGAAGAACCCCGCCTTTGGCGACAATATGGCGGTGCTCGACGAGTCGGTCATCATCATCACCAAAGTCGAAAAGGTCAATCCGGATAAGAAATGAGTTTTTACAGTGTAGCACCATTCATTGAGAAGTATTATCCCGAATACTATTCGATTAAGACATACCCGGTGACCGAATGTGTTCCATTCTGTGAGGTCAAGGGGGAGTGGGGCATATACAGCAATTTCGCCCATGCCCCGATACTGTATGATGGTGTTACGTACAAGAACGTCGAGCAGCTGTTCCAAATGATGAAATTCACGGACAAAGAAGTCCGAGAGAAGGTCTATGCTGCACCAAATCCGAAGATGATGGCTAAACATTACGAAAAGACCCATCGACGGAACGATTGGGGAATGATTATCGTGGATGCGATGAAGCAGTGTCTTCAGTTGAAGTATGGGCAGAGTGAGGAGTTTAGGTCGGCATTGGAACGGAGCAAGGGCAAATACATCGTCGAAGACCAGAGCTTGTTCAGGAAGAGTTGGGCCGACACTTGGGGCGTGAAGCGGCAAGGCGACTTCTATGTGGGGCCGAACCTGATGGGCCGGTTGTTGATGGAACTTAGTAACAACGGTCGGTTTGAGTTTATCCCTATCCCAACAATTGCATAGCTTGTTCCTCCACTGAGTCTTAAATTCATTGGATTATACAATAAATACAGCAATTATCCGTTTCTTAAAAGATTCAAAGAAATGGTGGTATGGATACCAATAAAAACACAATAATAGAAACACTGCTAAATGGAGAGTGTGTGACTTTGGAATGCAAACGGGCGAAGTCCGAGGTTCCTAAGTCTGTGTGGGAGACATATTCTGCATTTGCCAACACTATTGGTGGAGTGATTTTATTGGGTATTGAGGAAAACAGAAAGGAATCAGACAAAAAGAAACGTTTTCAAATCATTGGTGTAGATGATGCACAGAAGATTGTCAATGACTTCTGGAACACCATCAATAGTGATAAAGTAAATGAGAACATCCTTGCCAGCAGCAATGTGGAAACGGTCGAGATAAACGGTGTGCAGATAGTATGCATCCACGTTCCTCAAGCCGATTGGAGGATAAAGCCCATTTATTTGAATGGTAATGTGTATAAGGGAACTTACAGACGAAACCACGAAGGCGATTACCATTGCACAGAACGGCAGGTGAGGGCGATGATACGAGACTCGTTTGAGGACGGAAACGACGGAATGCTGTTGGAACACTATGATATGAATGACATCGACCTTGATACGCTTCACCGTTACCGTACCTTGTTCCAATTTAGAAATGATGGTCACGTGTGGAATGAAGCCGATGACAAAACGTTTCTCAAAAATCTTGGCGGTTATATCATTGATAGGGCAACCGGCAAGGAGGGGCTCACGATGGCTGGTCTGATGATGTTCGGCAAGGGATTGTCCGTACAAGAACGGTTCGCCAACTTCCGTATGGATTACCTTGATTTCTGTAATCTTATCGGTGATGAGCGTTACAGCGACAGACTGACTTACGACGGACGTTGGGAAAACAACCTCTATCAGTTCTTCAGCAGAGTAATACCTAAAGTCACGGCAGACCTTCCGAGACCATTCCATATGGAAGGTATACAGAGAGTGGATGACACTCCACAACACAAGGCTGTTAGAGAAGCTTTCACCAATGCCATCATACACTCCGACTTGTTGATGGATGCCGGAATACTACGAGTTGAAAAGCACGACGACCGATTGTGTTTCCGTAATCCTGGACTGCTGAAACTACCTGTCGAAATGATATACGAAGGAGGTAACTCCAAGGCTCGTAATCCAAGAATTCAGAATATGCTCCGAATGGTTGGATATGGTGAGAATGTCGGGTCAGGTTTCCCCACCATCATATCCGCTTGGAAAGAGGCCCACTGGGGAGAACCCGAATTGAAAAACAAATTTGAGATTGATGAGGTTGAATTGGTGCTTCCTATACCTGTGAGGGGGGCTAATGATAGGGTAAATGATAGTCGAAATGATAGGATAAATTCTAGTATGATGGTCACACTTACTATTGTCCGTTCTAATCCAGGTATTCAGAGAAAGGGTATTTCTAACATTTCTGGCAAGAGCATTTCTACAATTGACCGTCATTTAGCCATCCTTGTGAAGGAGGGTTTGATAGAACATCGAGATTCTGATAAGACAGGAGGGTATTATGCAAAATGAGGAGGGTAATCCCTTGGCCACCTTTTGGCCACCTTTTCGACGTTTTACCAGTTTTTGTTGTGTCATTTGAGTGTATAAATAATTGCAAGATACATAATTATAAATAGTTGAACTTAATAGGAAATAACCAAAGCGTTCCTACTGGGGGTACAACAGGGTCGGCAGATTTGAAGCCGACCTTGTTTTTTTATCACTCTGTAAATCAATAATTAAGTTTTATCAAATCCAAACGCCGTTTCATTTTGCCCAAACGCCGTTTCATCTGAGCAGAACGCCGTTTTGTTTTCGTAAATCGGCGTTTTATTTTCACCATATCTTACAAGGACAAAAGAAAATGGCTATCTTTGCAAAACAGAAACAAAAAAGTGATAATTCAATACCAAGTTATATGAAAATAGTTGCAGTTGAGCCTATGGGAATAAGCTCCGAAAGGGCAGAGGAATTGGCTCGAAAATATGAGAAAAAGGGTTGCAAGTTGATTGTTTTCCCCGACCGAAAGGAAGATGAGGCGACTCTTGTCGAAAGAATGCAGGGTGCAGAGGTCGTAATGGTGTCTAATATCCCTCTTGGTCGCAATGTGTTGGAGAAATGCCCCGATTTGAAGTTTTTGGATGTCGCTTTCACAGGCTTGGACCACATAGACCAAGATTATTGCAGTCAAAGAGGAATACAAATCTGCAATGCCTCGGGTTATGCCACCCAAGCAGTAGCAGAATTGGCTGTAGGAATGATGCTTGATGTTTATCGCAAAATGACGCCTTTTGATGCTGCAACTCGTTCTCTTCAAGGCAGAAACAACATCTTGGGAAGAGAACTTTGCGGCAAGACGGTTGGCATCGTCGGAACGGGAGCAATAGGTCTGAGGACGGCACAGCTGCTCAATGTTTTCGGCTGTCACATCATTGCTTACTCTCGTTCGCAGAGGCAGGAGGCGATTGACATGGGTATAGAGTACACTTCGTTGGAGGAAGTGATGAAACGCAGCGACATTATCTCGCTTCATACTCCTCTGACCAAGCAAACAAAGGGTCTTATCAGCTCCGAGATGCTTGCTTTGTGCAAACCCTCTGCCATAGTGGTCAATACTTCTCGCGGAGGGGTGATTGACAACAAAGCCTTGGCAGATTGCTTAAATCAAGGACGGATTGCAGCTGCCGCAATCGACGTTTATGACACCGAACCGCCTTTGAAAGCAGACAATCCGCTTCTTACGGCAAAGAATACTTTGCTTTTGCCGCACATAGCCTTTGCAACAAGGGAGAGCTTCGACATAAGGATAGACATAATCTTACGAAATTTAGACCAATATATCGAAAGCAAACAACGGTAATGGCTTTTTGACAATATCAAATCTGCACCCTGCAACAACGAAAGCAGAGTGCAGATTTGCTTTTTAGCCGAACATCTTTTCCAAGTCGTCTGTTGTCAGTTTGATTATTATCTTTTTCCCCTCGGGAGTGAGGTTACACTCCTTGCAACTGAATAGTTGTGAAATCAATGTCTGCATTTGTTGGTTTGAAAGCACTTGTCCGTAAGGGATTTTGTTCTTTTGTGCAATCATTATGGCTCTTCTTTCGTTTTGAGAGCCTGAGACAAAGCAGTTTTGTTTGTCTTCAACCAAGTTTTGAGCCATTTCAAAACACTCTTCCGCACTGCTCGAAGGCGATTTTGCCACAAGGAAAAAACCTCCGTCCGTTTTGTCATATTCCATCTTCATTCCATAGCTTTCCAAAGCAGGAAGCATCTCCACAAGTTGGAAACTTATGTGAGGCGAAAAGAAGTGTTTTATCGGTGTTGCGAGGTTTTGGCACAGAGTCTTGGGTGTTTCTCCTTCAAGGACGCTCTCAAAAATCACTCTTTGTGAAGCCCTGCTCTGGTCAATCAGCAATACGGAGTCTTTGCTGCGGACAACGATATAACGCTCCGATACTTGCATGAGATTGAGTTCTCGGTTCTCTCTCTCTATGGGTCGGTTTGTCGGAACGGTAACAAGTTCGGGAATGTCTTTCTCAAAAAGTGAGGGTTGAACAACCGGCTTTTCTTGCAACATATTGATAGGTTGATGTTCCGAAGTGTCAAAGGGGTTGAACGAAGGGTCAAATCGTATTTGCGGAGCCTTGGGCAGGGGAGTTGAAGCAGAGACCTGCGGAAATTCTATGGCAGGTTTGGTGAACGAAATCTCGTTTGAGAGTGCGTATTGCCCGAGACCGCGTTTTGTTGCGGCGTGCAAAACAGAGTAAATCATCTTGTCGTCCAAAAATTTGACCTCTGTCTTTGTCGGATGTATGTTTACGTCTATGTTTTCTGGCGGAAGGTCGAGTGTAATGAAGAAAGCAGGGTAGGTCTTTTCACCAAGCAGGTTGCCAAAAGCTCTCTCTACGGCATTGGCAAAGTAATTGTTCTTCATAAATCGTCCGTTCACAAAGAAATACTGCCACGATTTGTTCTTCTTTGCAAAGTCTGCCGAACACACAAAGCCTCCGATTTTGACCAAGTCGAGACTTTCGTTCAGCGGAATGAGCTTTCCAGAGAGCGACGAGCCGAAAAGGTCTGTTATTCGCTTCTTTGCATTGCTTGTTGTGAGGTTGTGCATGGTCTTTTCGTTGTTCACATAGCCGAAAGCGACCTCGGGCTTAATCAGAGCGACCCTCAAAAATTCGTCATTGACGTGGCTGTTTTCTATTTGGTCGCTTTTGAGAAAGTTACGCCTTGCAGGAGTGTTGTAAAAGATGTTTTTGACAGAAATACAAGTGCCTGCCGCACAAGCAACGTCCGAAACCTGTTTTATCTCACCGCCTTCGATTATGACCTTTGTGCCTGTTTCGTCTTGCTCTCGGCGAGTTTTGAGTTCGACTTGCGAAATTGCGGCAATAGAAGCAAGAGCCTCACCTCTGAAACCCATTGTGCGGAGTTTCATCAGGTCTTCCGAAGTGCGTATCTTGCTGGTTGCATGGGGCAGAAAGCACTTTTGAGCATCTTCTCTGTCCATTCCGCAACCATTGTCGCTCACCTGAATGAGCGTTCTGCCCGCATCTTTTATCACCAACTGCACTCGGGCAGCTCCGGCGTCGATTGAGTTTTCCAAAAGCTCCTTTACAACCGACGAGGGACGGTTTACCACTTCTCCTGCGGCAATCTGATTTGCCACAACGCTGTCCAAAATCTCTATTGCCATGTTTCTACAACGTACAAAAGAAAGTATAAAATAGCTATAATCAGAGAAGCGATAAGAATAATCTTCAATCCCGACACGGGCTTGCCGATTTTCTCCTCTTTTTTCGTCTTCATTGCAGAGCGAAAGTCGATTCGGCGTTTATATTCCGTCCCTTCGACATCGCCATACTTTGCTTTCAAACGTTCCAACTCCTCCTTTTGCGGGTCGTAAAAACGAGGTTTATACTCAAATTGTCTTGGTTTTCTTGTCTGAAACAAACTCATATATTGATGTTATAAATATCTGAAACAAAGCCTTTTGCATACGCTTTACCAAAACGGCGTTTCAGTGAAATAAAACGGCGTTTTGGCAGAATAAAACGCCGTTTCGCTCGAGCAAAACGGCGTTTCAATTTTTCCGCTTCAAAAGATAACGAAGCAAGTAGCCCTCTTATTGTATCTTGAAAGCCGAATTATTGTTGTCCATCGGTGTTACACTTGGTGAAAAGCATATAGTACAATCCGTCTTCTTCGTACATTTCCTTCACACACTCGTGTTGCTTTTTCTTTCTCTCGATTACAGATATCATGTCTTCGATTGAAAGAGCTGTTGCGTAAGAAGAACTGATTTTTACGTTGTCTTGGTTGAAGTGTTTCTTCTTAAACAACATTGTTTCTTTCTTTCCGTCAGGCATTACCACCTTTTTTGCTGTGTAAGTTGAGGGGTCGTTTTCATTCACTCCTGCTTCCACATAAGTTGCTTCAATCTTTTGTTGAGCGAAAGCCGAGCAGGCAAACATTGCCACTGCGATTGTGCAAAATATTTTCTTCATAATGATAATTGTTTTGTTGATTACTAAGTTGTTTAACACCGCAAAGATATGCCAAATCTTCCAATCGGTAATATGTCTTTGTAAAAAAACACTTAAAATGCCGATTTGATATTTTTAATCTTGTGTAAAGTATTGCAGATTAAAGCATTGCAAGGACTTATTTGTCGATTTGATTAAATTGATTAGGTTTTTCTTTTGGTGTTATTAAAAAAAACTATATATTTGCACCGATGTAATTAAAGGAAAACTTAATCGTTAAAACAGAAATAAGATGAAAAAATTAGCAAAACTTGTTTGTATTGCAGTATGTGCCTTGAACGGCATGGCAGTATGTTCATTCGGTGTCTTTGCTCAGCAAAGCGAGAAGATTAAAGTGGTTGAACCATACGCTTCTGTCTCTTTCGGAACAGGCAGAGCCAAGGTTGCACAGACCAATTTGCCTTTGGTCGATTTCGGATTGGGAAATCGATACTCTTCAATCAGCACGAAAACAGGTCTTTCGTTGGAGGCAGATTATGCAATCGATTGGGGAATGTTGAGAGAAACAGGAGACAATAGTTGTTTTTCGACATCTTTCAAACTCAGTGTGGGTATTGGTTACAATTATATCTTTAATACCGAAGATGTTTTTTCGATGCTTTCTCTTTCGGTGGGAATTGGAGGCGAGTATGGGGGATATTACTTCAAAATTCCTTCAAATGGAAACAACAATCTTTCATCTTATGATGTCATTGCCCAGATGTCGGGCTGTGTTCCGATAAGATTGAGATGGATTTTGGACGATGTTTCTCTTGCTTTTACGTACAGACCTACCATAACCAACACAACAAGTGCCAACATCGGCAAAAGAATAGATGTGTTGCCGTTTGAGATTTCTGCGGGCATACCTTTGAACATGAAAAAGGTGAATAAGGCTGTTTTGGGCAGGTAAGAAAGCGAGAATATGAACTCTTTTTTGGCGGTGGTTGCGAAACTACCGCCTTTTTTTGTGAATTGATTTTGTAATTACTTATCTTTTTCGTATTTTTGCAGTCGCTTTGGTGTGTCGAGTCGAAACTTGGTATGTGGCAATTCGGCAATCATTGCAACTTGGAACTTAAAATAATAACTACACTACGAGATATGGAAAAAAGCAAATTAGGCTTGGATTTTAACAAGGTGGCACATGCAAAGGAGCTTGCGAAGGTAATCTCCGACCAAGTGCAGGATTTTGTCGATGGTTACTCGACTGTTGCCTGCGAAAGGACGTTGTGCCGTTTGATGGGGGTAGATGGAATTGACCGGAGCGGCGTTCCTTTGCCAAATGTGTTGGTAGATTTTGTCAAAGACAAGGGTATGTTGGCAAATGGTATCCTTCCGGTGTTGGGCAACGCCGTGTTGCAAACAAGAAAGACCCCTTGCGAGATTGCAGAGCAGACGGCAGCAGGCACTCTCGACATTACAACTCTCCCTCAGGGTGATGCTCAAAAGGCAAGAGAGGCTTTGCAGCCTTTTATCGAGCAGTCGATGGAGCGAATTAAAGCCAACCGCCGCCGAAGAGAGAACTACATCGAGACAATAGGTGAAGGCAAAAAGCCATACCTATATATAATAGTGGCAACAGGCAACATCTATGAAGACGTTGTGCAGGCTCAGGCCGGTGCAAGGCAGGGTGCAGACATCATTGCCGTAATCCGTACAACAGGACAGTCGCTTTTGGATTACGTTCCTTACGGTGCAACAACCGAAGGCTTTGGTGGTACGTTTGCAACTCAGGAAAACTTCCGCATAATGCGTAAGGCATTGGACGAAGTGGGCGAAGAGGTTGGTCGTTACATCAGATTGTGTAATTACTGCTCGGGTTTGTGTATGCCGGAGATTGCCGTAATGGGAGCATTGGAAGGTTTGGACGTCATGTTGAACGATGCATTGTATGGTATCTTGTTCCGCGACATCAATATGCAGCGAACGCTTATCGATCAGTACTTTTCGAGAGTGATAAACGGCTTTGCAGGAGTTATAATCAACACAGGAGAAGACAATTACCTCACAACAGCCGATGCATTTGAGCAGGCTCACACGGTTTTGGCGTCAGACCTTATCAACGAACAGCTTGCTTTTGCAGCCGGATTGCCCGAAGAACAAATGGGATTGGGACATGCGTTTGAGATGACACCAGATTTGGAAAACGGATTCTTGTATGAGTTGGCTCAAGCCCAGATGATAAGAGAGATTTTCCCTAAGGCACCATTGAAATATATGCCTCCGACAAAGTTTATGACCGGAAACATCTTCCGAGGACACATTCAAGACGCTTTGTTCAACGAAATAGCTATTTGGACAGGTCAGGGATTGCAGCTTTTGGGTATGATGACCGAGGCAATTCACACTCCTTTCATGTCTGACCGCTATTTGTCTATTGAGAATGCTCAATATATTTTCCGCAACATGAAGAACCTTGGAGACGATGTGGAGTTTAAGAAAGACGGTATCATGCAGACAAGAGCCAAAAAGGTGTTGGACGATGCCATAGAGTTGTTGGAAAAGATGACAAAGGAGGGTCTCTTCTCTGCTTTGGAGAAAGGTATCTTTGCGGACATAAAACGTCCGTTCAATGGAGGAAAAGGATTGTCGGGAGTGTTTGAAAAGGGCGATAACTACTACAATCCGTTTATTGATTTAATGAAAGGAAAAGGAGGACAAAGATAATGAGCGGCGGACTTTAT
>SFPR01000106.1 GCA_004551865.1 Bacteroidales bacterium | reverse complement strand
AGTAGGCTTATTACTCAAATCGTTATATGAGCCTGATGTCGCTACTTTTGCAAGTCCGCTAACCGAAGAAGCGGGGATTTGTATCTCCTCTTTCGCCGTAGCACTTGTTTTCTTGTATAGTTTATACGTTGCCATTACGTTTCCCTCTCACGAAGATTATTATTGCAACTGCATAAACAAGCCACCAATCATCAAGTCACCACTTGGCGTTGTTTGTCCACTTGTTCCCCATTCGATTGATTTTCCCCCAGCCGTAACACGTCCCTTTGTATCTACATTCACTGCACTATATTGTCCTTCGCTGACACCTGTTGGGCGCAATGAAATGGGTGTAGGAGAGTTTGCCGTACCTGCTGTGGTTTGGAAATCTGTTGTGTCTAAATCGTACTCCCTTTCCGAACTACCGTCATAAGATAGTGTGCGGATACCGCCCGACACCATATCTACAACTTTTATCTTTAATGCACTCGACACCTTGCCAGCGGAGGTTGCATAGTTCGCATTATTCGCTTTGGTCGCATTTTTAACAGTTGGGCTATTAGTTTCAAAAATGTCTGTAATCGCTTTCCCGTTTATGTTCGTGGTAACATTCGTAGCATTGTCGGCGGTTTCGGCTTTTTTGACTTTTGTCGTGCCGTTTTTGATGTTGGCAATATCGGTAGCATTTGCGTTTGCTTTCGAGAGCGCACTACCAGCAGTGCCTTTGACTTCGTTTATTGCGCCAACGACTGTCTTTGAAGTGGTTTCAAGAGTGTTGTCAGTTTTGGTTTGGTATGTTGACAAATCAACCTTTTCCGTTTCAAGTTCACGGAAAACATAATAGCCGACAGTCAGTCCGTTTGCGCTACCGAGTGCCGTCACAATCGCACTATCACTGCTATAAGTATATGTCGCACTTGAACTATTAACTGCCGAAACCCACATATCAGGCACATCTTGCGTGACAATAAACACATTATCACCGACTTTGAGTGCGGTATTGTTCATAGCATTAACTGCCGTGACGAACGCTTGATAGTTATTGTAGGTTTTGCTTTGCGATTTGCCCGCAAGTCCCTCTTGCAATTCGGTTTTAGTCGCATAAGTGTTTGTGATTACATTACCGCTTGCGTCCTGCGTTGCTTTCGTTGCCGAGCCAGCAGTAGTTGCGGAAGTTGCCGTTGTTGCACTATCTGCACTCGTTGCGTGTTTAACGCTCTTGTTGGCATCTGCCGTGTTGTCAACATTGCCAAGTCCAACCGCGGCTTTCGTAAGTTTTGCAATCTTGTTCGTGACAATTGACGAGCCGTTTACATCTTGAACATCGTCAACTTTGCCTGCGCTCTCAAACCCTGTTTCAAGGTCTTTAATATCTTGGGCTACTTCCGCAAGCGCACCCTCAACATTGTTTGATGTAAAGTTCCCTACGGCATCAGCGAGTGTGACTTGTTCAGCCGAAGTTTCGGGGAGAACTTGCACCAAAGTACCTGCGGCATCTATTACACGATGTATCTTTCTTTTTTCAGTTGCCATAATTTATATCGCTCCTATTAGTTTTCGGTGTATACATAATCGTCCTTGTCAAGTTTGCTAAAATCGACTTCGGACACATTTTTAACAGCGACAATCTTCGTAGACATATCCTTGACTTGTTGTAAGGTCATTCTAAAACCGTTAGCACCATTGTTGACAAATATATCGGATGATTGTCTAAAACTCTTTGTGGGTTGTTCTACGGCTCTAAACGGTGTCAAGACGATAGGGACAAGACCAAGTTCTTGTGCAGACTTGTCACCTTGTAAGGTTTCTCCGTTGATTTGTGGCTGGTTAATGAGTTTGTTGTAGTCGTGTTCTCTAAAAGTGCCAACCGCCAACTGCACATCAAGTTCGCTATCTCCAAGCGTTGCCCCCAATCTCTCATCTTGGAAACTTACGTTTAGGGTTTCATCTTCCTTGTCAACAACAACACTATCGTCATTCAAGCCACTTGCCGTAACCTTTTCATCTATTAAGTTTACAGTAAGTTTATCGTCCATTGTTGTTACTCTATCTTATTATCTTTTTCTTTCACACACATTGTGCCGTGATAAATACCCGTGATTATGTCGTTTGTAATTGTTTTTGCGGTGATGTCAAAGTTTTTTGTGCCGACAGGAAATTGTGCGGTTTCTTCCTTTGTAAAATCAAGATACCAATTACCGTCCACTTTTTTGTCAAAGTATTTGGTAAGGTTTAGGTCTTTGCTTGAAAAGTAAAAGCCTGCAACTCTTGAAGCACTTTCTCCGTCAAAACTCACACGGATATGTTTATCATCGCCTTGTACTATTTGCAAATCAGCCATATTATATCTCCATACATTTTATATTTTTATTGTACCACACGAGTACGTTTTGTCAAGAGAGTTTTAATCAAATTCAGTATATCTAAAAACAACAATATTGATTGACTTTACATAGCCCTTATAGTGAAGCAACCCAACTTTTTTGTATATTTCTTCCGTAAAGTAAT
>SFPR01000050.1 GCA_004551865.1 Bacteroidales bacterium | reverse complement strand
CAGAACAGCCGAAGTTTGGCGAGCAACGAACCTACAAAAATGTATTCCGCTACTTTGACAACGGCAAAAAGCGTATGATGATTATCTATAAGGAAGAGGCTGTACAGCAGTTGGCAGACCTTATCCGAAAGACCGATTATGAGGGCAAGATGCGTCTGTATGTATTCTCGCCAAGCGAAGACCCGTGGGAAGGAGACTTTGAAGAGGTGCAGGATAAGGTGGAGCTTTGTGCCTTGCCCCAAGCCATATACAACGCCTACCGCCGCATACTTCCAAATAAAAAAGATAAACTCATTGCCTCCGACGATACAAAAACAGACACCCAAGAGAATATGCAAAGCGGAATGTTGAATTTTGGCAAAGAGGAGGAATTGCAATGAGTGAGCAGATGAAAAACAAAAAGAAAAAAGAACAAGTAACAATCCGAAGCAGTGCAGCCGAATACTTGAACTATGTGGCATGTGTGGGTGATGATAAGCAGCAGGAAGCGTCAGTTATTCGAAAATTTCGAATAACTGCCCATGACGGCAAAATCAAGAAAAGTGATGTGGTGATAGCAAAGAACTATCTTTCAGATATTGAAATGGGGCAGTTGGAACGCATGGTTACGGCTTATCTTGATTTTGCAGAAACGATGACCATGAGACATATTCCATTGACAATGGCAGATTGGGAACAACGATTGAACAGTTTTATCACTCTTTTTGAATATGGTCTGTTGAAAGATGCCGGACGTGTAAGTTCAGAAATAGCACAATTACACGCAGAGACTGAGTTTGAGAAGTACAGAGTGATACAAGACAAATTGTTTTTGTCAGACTATGATCGTTTCCTATTGGAAATGAAAGAAGTTGAAAATCAAAATCACGAACGCAAAAAAGACGAGAAGCAATGAAGAATTTAGAATATCAACAAAGAGCAGTAAACGAATTGGTGGACAAAACTATTCGATTGCTAAATATCGGCGGACAGCGAAATAAATTGGTGTTTGAAGCCACAACAGGTGCAGGAAAAACTGTAATGGCGTGCAAAATGCTTGCTTCTCTAATGAGCGAACTGCGAGACCGTGTAGATAGTCCTTATAGGGAAGTGGCTTTTATATGGTTTGCTCCACGCAAGTTGCACATACAGAGTTATGAAAAACTGAAATATGCCTTTGAAGAGACACGCACTATTCGCCCGATAATGTTTGATGAACTTGACCAAAATGAAGGTATCCGCCCGGGTGAAATACTCTTTATAAACTGGGAAAGTGTGAATAAGGAGAATAATGTAATGGTGCGTGAGGGTGATTGTTCGCTTTCTCTCTACGAAATAACCGACAAAACAAAAGAGGAATTCGGACTACCTATTGTAGCTATCATTGATGAGGAACACATGTTTTGGTCACAAACTGCCGATAAGTCTTCAATCGTACTTGACAAAATAAACCCGATGGTGGAAATTCGCATTTCTGCCACTCCCAAAACAAGTAATCCCAAGGAGAAGGTAACGGTGTATCGTCAGGACGTGATTGCAGCCGAAATGATAAAGAAAGAAGTGGTACTCAATCCGGATATAGAACTCAATTTCAGTGATGCGTTAGAACTTAATGCAAATCTTATCAAAGTCGCATTGGATAAGCGTAATCAAATTGCTGAAGCATATAAAGCGGTAGGCGAGAACATCAATCCACTGCTACTAATTCAGTTGCCCAATGACACAAAGGAGAATATGACTGATGATGACACTGCTATAGCCGAGCAGGTGAAACAATATCTTGATGCAATGTGTGGCATCAATACTGATAACCACCGTTTGGCGATATGGCTTTCGAGAGAAAAAGAGAATCTGACAGACTTGGAGAAGCATGATAATATGACTGAAGTTTTGCTTTTCAAGGAGGCTATTGCCTTGGGTTGGGATTGTCCGCGTGCAGCGGTATTACTCATATTTCGCAAACTGAAAAGCGACCGGTTTACCATTCAAACTGTAGGACGTATTATGCGTATGCCCAAGCAGAAACACTACCAAAAGGAGATACTCAATTCCGGTTATGTTTTTACCGACATTGCAAAGGACAAGATTGAAATCGTTACTGCAGATGCCGGATATATCTTAAAGAATACTATTACCGCACATCGCCGTGAGAGTTTGAAGAATGTAAACCTACCCTCGTTCTATTCGGAACGTCCCAATGTGGAGCGTAACTATTTAGGTCCGGACTTCCGTAGAGTGTTACGCGAAGAAGCCTGCAAGTTTTGGAACTTTGAGGTAGGTAAGTTGCTGTTCTCATTGGAAGAGTTAGCCAAGTTGGATAGCACGGACGACGATTTTAGTCATCAATATTGAGATACCGAAAGACGTGCATTTTCAAAACGAAGAACAATTATTGGAAGTTGATACCATAAAGTATGCAAGAAAAGCTACTGAAATAGACCATGTTTTTATGGCATATATTGCCACCAAAGGGCATCAGTTTGAGAGCAAAGAGCGTACGACTAAGATTGCGAATTATCTGTTGGAGATAATTGCAGACTTCTTTGGCATATTTGACACTGACGCCAAAAAGGTGGTACTCTATCACTCGAACCGTCCTAAGTTTGACCGCATTATCGACACAGCTTTGGAGAAATATGCCCTTATTCGCGAAAAGGCTCGCAAAGAATCGGCAGCAAAAAGAATGTTTAAGCAATACAGCTGGGAAGTACCGGAAGAACGGACCTACGATAGTGAAACAAATCACATAGAAGACGTCGGCAATCATGCCTTACTGCCGTTTGTGCAGCTCAATCAAGCCTCAGGTGTAGAAAAAGAATTTATTGCTTATTTGGAGCAGAACAGCCAATATATTGACTGGTGGTATAAGAATGGTGATAAAGGCAAACAACATTATGCCATTGAGTATAGCCCGGAGGGTAGTAATAGCAAATCATTATTCTATGTGGATTTCGTAATCCGCATGAAAAACGGACATATCTATCTGTTCGATACCAAAAGCAAAGACAGCGATATTTTTGCAGCCGACAAGCATAACGCCTTGTTGAAATATATTAAGGAAAACACAACGGAAGAACAGCCGCTCAATGGTGGTGTCATTTTACAAAAGGAAGAGAATTGGTTGTTTTCTTCATTACCAATAGAAAATACGATTGATACACAGAATTGGAGTTGTTTTTATCCACAAAACGCATAAAGATTATGGCAAAAGGAATTGATCAAAAATTTGTACATTATGGCATTCGCAAAGATGACCTTGCAATGATAGAAGCTATTTGTACAGCAGAAGACATAGACTTTAATTGGTTGAGCGAGGATATTTTAAAGGCTTACCATACAAAAAAAGTAGATGTTATAGAGATGAGTGACAGTGATACGGAGGAAATAATCCGTAGTGCTATACAGAAAATACGTTAATAATTGGACTTTTATTATGCTTATACAAGGAATAAAAATTAGAAATTTTAAGACCTACTTGTCGCTCGATCTCGATTTGAAAGTAGATGATGACCGTCCTATTATACTAATTGGAGGGGCAAATGGTGGTGGTAAGACAACTTTGTTTGAAGCCATAAGTGGTGCCTTATACGGATTGAAAATAGAGAATAAGGAACACTTTATGGAATTGCTTAACCAAGGAGCAATCAATGAAGTGAAACCGGAAATTAGTCTTCAAATCACTTTTGTTGGAAAAGTTCTCGGACAACAGCAGAAGTATATACTGAAAAGGATTTATGTGCTTAATTCTCAAGGTCGCCCTCTTGAAAGTGTTTCACTGAGCATGAATGGTAACATGTACGTTTATGGTACTATGACTGCTCCCAAAGACAGAGTGGTCGCCGAACAAGCAGTAAATAAAATCATTAAAGCTAATCTGCCGGAGGAATTAAGCCAGTATTTTCTGTTTGATGCCATGCAGTCGAGCGAGTTGTTGAAGAAAAATGTCTTTCAGCAAACCATACGAGATAATTTTGAGAACGTACTTGGCTTCAAGAAATATCTGCAACTGAAACGTGCCGCAGAAAAATTACAACAAGAATGGGCAGAACAACGGTTGGAAGCCGAAAAAGAAGCCAAAGAATATAACTCGTTATGCAGTCAGAAAGAACAGTTTGTAAATGATCTTAATAACTGCCTTGCAGAGCAAGATAGATTGTACAAATATATGTCATCAGTAGAAGATGAATACCAACGAGCCAAAGAAGGTGCGCAACAAGCTGTCAATGTAAGCAAACGCATACAAGATATTGACGGCAAGATTCAAGCCATAATAGGAGAGGCAGCAAACTATGCGGAAAACTTGAAGGCGTTTGTCAATGATATAGAAATCAATGTTTTTATTCCAAAATTGGCTTCAAACCTTTCTCAGGAAATAAACAATGTATTACGAGTAAAGGAACAGCTCCAAAAGCAAAGTACCGGTACTTACCCTATTGAGGCACTTCGTGATGTAACAGCAAAAATTATCGATTACCTGAAAGAACTTTCACTTTGTAGTCAGGCGGTAGATGAAGAAAATGTGGTTTCTCACATTGTGGCACTACAAAATGCCACCAATGACAAAGATCCATACGACTATCTGAATGATGCAGAAGTGAATGCTCTCCGAGAACTGCCGAGAAAAGGAGGTAGCAACCAATTTGTTTCCATAGATCGCAAAAGGCAAGATATGGAAATACAATTATCCAATCTCGATAACCTCAAAACAGAAAAACATAATCTTGAACAGATACAGGTAGGCGGTAACAATTTGTTGATATCAAATTATGAAGAAGCTAAACGTACTATAGAAAAACTTAAAACGCAAGAAGATAATCTCAAAAATGAGATTCAGCGTTTAGAAAAAAGGATTCATCAATACGATGTGCAAATTCAACAAGAACCGGATGTAAAATTTGATACATTAGTTAAGCTGCGTCCGTTCTTCGATAAAGTAGCAGACAATCTTCTGAGAAAGAAAAAAGCCCAAATAGAAACAGAGATGCAGACACAACTCAATCGTTTATTAGTTTCATATAAGGGACATATTGGTCGCGTGGAATTATCTGATAGTATGGAACACTTTAATATCAAGCTATATCACAGTTCCGGAAATGAAATATCATTAAACCAGCTAAATGCTGCTTCCAAACAAATTTTCATACAAGTATTGCTAAAAGTACTACGCAATCTTGGAGACTATAATCCGCCTGTTATGATTGATACTGTAATGGGTGTACTCGACAATGAAAGCCGCGATGCCTTGATGGAAGAGTATTTCCCACAGTTGGCAGAACAAACTATTCTACTCTGTACAACATCAGAGATACGCACAGATATTGACTATGTTAAATTAGAGCCATTCATCTCAAAAACTTATACTCTACATCGCAATGTAGAAAAACAGAAGACTACAATAGATAAAGGCTATTTTGGAATACCACTTAATCAGTAGATAGTTATGAGCATAATAAATTTTTCAAATACCCGTCAGATGGAGGGGATTATGGACGAAATAAGTCAAGTAAAGGAACTTATAGAGAGTAAGATCAATTTGTCTCGCACTGCCGACAGAGAAAAACGTGCAAGTCTGACCACAAATAAGGTAATGCGTATTTGTTTTATCGTTGGTTTGAGTCAGACCACCGAACGCAAGGAGGAAGACTACAAGGATATACAGCTTTCTGCTACATCGGTGCGTATCGTTCCGAGTTTCTTTACGATGCACGATTTATCTACTTTATATTCTGCATTGCTAAAATTGCGTTATGCCAATCTAAATATAGATTGGTCGCAAAATGCCGTGCTATCACGTATCATTGCGGCCGAAATGCTCCGAGGTAGAGATTATCTTTTGTCAGATAACAATTTAGATTCCATACTATATGCTGTAAACAATAGGATAGCAATGGCTAAAGATATTCCGATTCTCAATCTGATTATCGGCAATTATGGTGATGTTGAAATGGAAGCTACTCTCGATATTAACAGTCGTAACATTACCAACTCACAAATCATTATTGCCGGTGCTACAGGTTCGGGAAAGACCAATCTCTTGGCTGTATTGATGCAGCAATTCAGGGCATTGTCTTCAGAATCGCAATACCCTGTAAACTTCCTTCTTTTCGACTATAAGGGCGAGTTCAGCGACATTCAGAACAATCAATGGCTATCTCTCTTTGATGTTGATCGCAGTTGTATACTTGACCCTATTGATCACCCGCTTCCATTCACTCCGTTCAAAGACTTTACGGGACGAACAATCAACGAAATCAATCTTTATTCATCTGAAATGGCTTCTGCTTTATGCTCATTTGACCGAATGTCTCTCAGTGCAAATATGAGTAATAGATTGAGTGAAGCCATTGTAGAAGCATACAAGAAAACAGACGGCTCACCAATTACATTCAAAATGATGTTGGAAGAGTATCAAGCTAAGATGACAGATGCCGGAAAGGACGACAGTATTACATCTATATTAAAACAGTTGGTGCGTGCCAACATCTTTGAGGAGGAAGATAAAGCTGACCTTATCGGAGATTGTTACATTATAAAGATGGACGGCTATCCAAAAGACGGTCCAATAGCAAAGGCTATTGTCTATTTTATTATATCAAAGCTGAACAATATATATGAACGACTTGAAAAACAAGCTACTAATGAAGAAGTAGTACAGATACGTCATTTCTCTATCATTGACGAAGCACACTATATGTTGGATTTTGACAATCGTCCTTTGCGAAACCTTATTGCCGTAGGTAGAAATAAGGGATTGAGCATTATACTTGCCACTCAAAACATGAGTAGTTTCAAGAGCAAAGGTTTTGATTTTTATGCCAATGCTCAATATCCGCTCATTATGAAGCAACAGACTATTGACAACAAAGTAATCCAAGACTTGTATGGTACAAGTGGACAAGAACTTCAAGAGATACGAACTGCCATAGCAGGACTTCAAAAAGGTGAATTGATTATCAAAGACCAGATGGCGTTCGCATTAGGAATGGGCAAAAAGTATAAGAAAATCAATGTTACACACCTGATATAAGAATTTTTTGATTGACGCTTTATGGTTTAGTAGTTGTCGTAAACAATCAGCACCTCATACCTTGACAGAAGAGTAGTATGCTTGTGCAATAATGTACTATTATTCTGATTTCGGTTGATTGTTTCGGCGTTTTTTCCGTATCTTTGCAATTTCAAAGAAGTGAAAATCAAAAATACAATAACAGAATAATAGAGATGAAAAAAACCTTAATTTCATTAGCAATGGCAATGACAACAACCCTTCTAATGGGACAAATGACGCCTCAGGAGGCTGCCAAGATTGAGGCAGAAAATCCTCTTGTAAAAGAATGGAATACTCCATTTCAAACTCCACCTTTCAACAGCATCAAGACAGAACACTACAAACCTGCAATGCTTTATGCAATCGAGCAGGCAAAACAGGAAGTGAATGCGATAATTGTCAATCGCGCTCGTCCCGATTTTGAGAACACCATAGTGGCTCTTGAACGTGCAGGAGGCTTGCTCAATCGCATTTCGGGAGTATTTTTCAACATTAACGAATGTATGACTTCCGACCAACTGCAACAAATATATATGGAAATCATACCCGATTTGACTGCATACGGAAACGATGTGAGCATGAACCCTCTTCTTTTTGCAAAGGTCAAAGAGGTTTATGACCAAAGAGATGATATTGCTCTTACAACCGAACAAAGAATGCTTTTGGAAAAGACCTACAAGAGCTTCATTCGCTCGGGAGCTTTGCTTGAGGGTGCAGCCAAAGAAGAATACAGAAAGGTGAGCGAAGAGTTGAGTATGCTCACAAACCAATATCAGATGAATGTTTTGGCAGAACAAAATGCCTTTTTCTTAAACATAACCAACAAGAAAGACCTTGCAGGTTTGCCCGATTATGTGATTGCGGCTGCAAGAGAGGAAGCCAAGGCAAGGAAACAAAAAGGCTGGACGTTCACCTTGCAATATCCTTCTTTCTCTCCGTTTATGCAATATGCCGACAACAGAGACCTCAGAGAGAAAATGTGGAGAGCATCAGCCTTTGAGGCAAACAACAACAACGATAAAGACAACAAGGAAATAGCACGCAAGATAGCCAACCTTCGTTTGCGTATGGCACAATTGCTCGGCTACTCTTCTTACGCCGAATATGCTTTGGAGGAGAGAATGGCTCAAAATCCTCAGACTGTCAATAAGTTTATCAACGACTTGTTTGAAGCCTCCATGCCTTTTGCAGAGAAAGAGGTGAAAGAAGTTCAAGACTATGCAAACGCACACGGATTTGTGGGACAAATCCAAAGATGGGATTTCTCCTATTGGTCTGAAAAATTAAAGAACGACAAATATGCAATGGACCCAAGTATGTTCAAACCATACTTTAAGTTGGAGAACGTCAAGAAGGGCGTTTTTGACCTTGCAGACCGTTTGTACAATATCGAGTTTAGGGAAAACAATCAAATAGAGAAATATCACCCTGATGTTACAGTATATGAAGTGTATGACAAGGCAGACGGCAAATTCCTTGCAGTGCTTTACATGGACTTCTTCCCGAGAGAGAGCAAACGCAGCGGAGCGTGGATGACTGCTTTCAGAGAACAATACATCGACGAGAACGGAAACGATGTTCGTCCGCTAATTCAGCTTGTTTGCAACTTCACCAAGCCGACATCAAAAGAACCTTCACTTTTGACATTTGATGAAGTGAATACCTTCCTTCATGAGTTTGGACACTGCTTGCATGGCATTTTTGCTTCGGGAACTTATCAATCAATTTCCGGAACTTCGGTATATAGAGACTTTGTTGAGCTTCCTTCTCAGATAATGGAGAACTTTGCAACCGAGAAAGAGTTCCTCGATATGTTTGCCGTTCACTACAAAACAGGGGAGAAGATACCACAGGAACTAATCGACAAATTGATTGCTTCACAGCGTTATTTGGCAGGATATATGTCTGTTCGTCAGCTTTCTTTCGGCATGATTGACATGGCATGGCACACAATTACAAGCCCATATACCGGAGATGTGATAGCAATGGAAAAGAATGCAATCGCAAAAACCGAACTTATGCCGGTGGTTGAAAACTCTGTGATGACAACTTCCTTCGGACATATCTTTGCAGGCGGATATGCAGCAGGATATTATGGATATAAGTGGGCAGAAGTATTAGATGCAGATGCCTTTGCTGCTTTCAAAGAAAAAGGAATCTTCAATCGCGAAGTCTCGACTTCGTTCCGCAAGAACATACTTTCGCAAGGAGGTAAGAAACACCCTATGGAACTTTATAAAGCCTTCCGCGGACACGAACCAACAAACGAAGCACTTCTTAGAAGATGCGGATTTATTAAGTAATACTTTTTTAATTAGTTTATTGGGGCGGGCATTTTGTCCGCCTTTTTTGTATTTTTGCATTCCCTTTGAAGAACATTGTCCGATGAAAAGAAACAAACATAACAACCTATTTGGGAAGGCTGTCTTGATGAGTGCATTTTGTATGCTTGTGGTTTCGTGTGCTAAAATCGTAACACCAAGCGGAGGAGAGATTGACCGCATTCCGCCAAAGGCAGTGAGGTTTACTCCGGCTCAAAACAGCACTCACTTTGACAAAACAGAGTTCCGAATCGACTTTGACGAATATATCGTTTTGGACAACGTGAGAGAGAAGCTCATCATCTCGCCCACGCCAAAGGTAAAACCCGAAGTAACAGCCAAGTTGAAAACAATATATGTCAAAGGTTTGGATAGTTTGGAAGAAAATACCACATATATCTTTGATTTTGCCGATGCGATATGCGACTTCAACGAAGGCAATCGCCTGAGCGGATTTAAGTATGCTTTTTCTACAGGAGCAACAACTGACAGTCTCATTTTTGAGGGCAGAGTCTCGGACGCATTCAGTCTCAAAGGAGTAGCAAACAAATATGTCATACTCTTTGCAGACACCAACCTAAACAACATATACGCAACCGACGGACAATATATCACCAAAACAGACAGCAATGGTTGGTTTGCCTTTTCAAACCTCTCGAAAAGAGCTTTCAGACTGCTGATTCTTGAAGATAAAAATCAAAATCGGCGTTTTGATTTACCCACAGAATCAGTCGGTTTCTCTTCATCGGCAATAATGCCTTACGTTTTGGACAGCACATCATCGGAAACAAAAAAACAAAATACCTTTTACTATTCCGACCTTGTGGATACAACTCAAAAATTGCTCTCCTCTGCCTTTTGGGACAACAATGTCTTCTCTCTTGCCTTTGCTATGCCGCTTGGAGAAGATTTTGCGATTGAATTAAACCCCAAAAGCCTTGACGGAGCGACAGAAACGCAACTTTCAGCAGATAAAGATACCCTTTGGATATATTGCTTGAATAAAAAAGGTTTTGATACAATAGATTTGAAAATCATCGACGGCAATTTTGTCGAATATGTGGAGACAATTAACGCCTCGGCACGAAGCAACAAGCAAACCGAAGCCCAATTCTGTTTCACATTTTGTGCCAAAGATAGCGTCAATTATTATGACAGAAGCATTATTTGCTCGTCAATGCCTCTGAAAACCACTAAAATACCGGCAAAATTGATAAGTTCTTCCGACACCATTTCTATAGAACTTTCTCAAACTGACAGATGTCTCTTTGCCCTTCCTAATGAGATTGAGGAAGGAATGCGATACACAATCAGAATTGACAGTGCAGCAGTCGGAGACCTTGCAGGACGAAGCAATCAAGCCTTTGAACGGACGTTTTATTTGATGCGTCGCTCAGACTATGGCAATCTGATTGTCAATTTCACCGACAGCACATTTGCAAGCACAGCCCATATCTTTTATCTGACAAACCCCAAAGGCGAAATCATACAACAGCAAATCACACAACCCTTTGAAAACAAAGTAATCTTCAACCATATAAAGGAAGGCATATATCGCCTCAAATGTTGCAGCGATGCCAACTCGGACGGCAAATGGAACTCCTCCGATTGGCAAACAGGAACGCAGGCAGAGAAAGTCTCGGCTTTCGACAAGCTGATAAACATCAAAAAATCGTGGGATTTGGAAGAACAATGGCAAATTTTGTGGTAAAAATACTTGCAGTTGTCAGATTTATTCGTACCTTTGCACTTTCAAATTTTGAACATTAAACAATAAAACAACAAAATGGCAGTAAAAATCAGATTACAACGTCATGGAAAGAAGGGCAAACCTTTCTACCATATCGTTATTGCGGATGCTCGAGCAGCACGTGACGGAAAGTTTATCGAGAAGTTGGGAACTTATAACCCTATGACCAACCCTGCAACAATCGAATTGAATATCGACAGCGCTTGCAAGTGGTTGAAAAATGGAGCTCAACCAACCGATACAGTGAGAAACATATTGTCTTACAAAGGAGTGCTTTTGAGAAGACACCTTCAAATCGGTGTAGAAAAAGGAGCAATCACCCAAGAAGTTGCAGACCAAAGATTTGCAGCATGGTTGGAAGAGAAGACAAAGAAGATTGAAGCAAAGAAATCTGCAAATGCAAACTCGGCAAGAGAAGCAACAACAGCAACCCTTGCAAGAGAAAGTGAAGTGAGAGCGGCAAAAGCAGCTTTGATAGCAAAGAAGAGAGAAGAAGAAGCCAAAGCTAAAGCAGAGGCTGAAGCAGCAGCAAAGGCAGAAGCCGAAGCTGGTGAGCAAACAGAAGCCGCAGAACAAGCAGAAACTCCTACAGTAGAGTAAACTTTTGAAAATCAATTTGTAAAAGGGCTTGTCTTCGAGAGTATCGAGGATAGGCTCTTTTTGTTTGAAAACCCTATTGATATGTCCATATTAAAGAAAGAAGACAGCTACTATTTGGGACGCATAACCAAGCCTTTTGGTTACAAAGGAGAGCTGAGTATCTACTTGGACGTGGATACGCCCGAAGAATATAGAGAACTTGACGGAGTATATGTAGAGATAAACAAGCGTCTTGTGCTTTACGAAATCGAAACAATCAGAGTGCAAGGCAACAAAGCAGTAGTGAAATTTGTAGATGTCAATGGAGAAGACGCTGACAGACTGATAGGCAGAGACCTGTACCTTCCTCTGACGATGCTTCCACCCTTGGAAGGCAACAAGTTTTACTTTCATGAAGTCATAGGCTTTTCGGTGTATGACCAAGACAAAGGCTATATCGGTACAATAGCAGGAGTGTACGAAAACACCACACAGCCCCTTCTGTCGGTAGAGTTTGAAAATAAGGAAATCCTCATTCCCGTAATAGACCAAGTAATCAAGCAAGTTGATAGAGAGAACAAGCAAATGCACATTGAAGCCCCTGCAGGCTTAATAGACCTCTATCTTAACTAACCCCAACTCTGTTCCGCTCCAAAGTCCGACAAGCACAACAAAAAGTGTTGAAGTCAATGATTTTGTAACAATGTAATCTGACAAGTAGAAAGCAAATAGTACTACCAAATCAAAAGACACCACGGAGATACTAAAAGGTGAAATGTAGATATTGACGTCATTACTGACGTGGAAGAGGCTCAACGTGTGCTTGATGAGGCAACAGGTGAGAGTTATCTGCCTGCCGAGAATTTCAGTAACTTTGCACTGCTTTTGGCTGCAATGTACAAGGGTGAAAAACAGACACTCATTCAAGGTGCAATAAACTTTATGACCTTATTCAAGGTACGCAAGAGGCAAACTTATTTGAAACACCTGACAACACTCCACGAACTCTTGCACAAGCTATTAAAGAAGTATTAAATATTGATTATAATGGACAACAAAGAAGCAATGTTTTGGTTGGCGATACTGCAACAAGCCAACGAGGGCAGCAAGGAAGCACAGGAGATGCTGCAACAGGAGAACGAACTGAGGACGGAAAGCGGACAGCTGACAGTGCAGGAAGCATTGACGGAGAAGATAGAAGAAGCGAAAACAAAGGACATCTTGCAGAACGGCAAGGTGATTTGGGAACGTCCGTAGAAACTTCCGACAATGAATTTGATGAAGACGGATTGCCTTTCGTAATATCTTCAACAGGGACAACTATATTTGGAGAGATAAAGGAAGAAACAGGACTTACCCCTGCTCCTATCAAGTTAAGTCTTGGAAACTCAAAATATGGTCTTGTTCACCTTGAAAAACGCCACGGGAAACAAATTAGAAATGCAGGTTTCAACTCTGTTGAAGAGTTTGTAGAATACGTTTGTAAAAACTACAAGCGGATTAGGCAAGGTGAGAATAGTGTTGGGGGGGAAGAAAATGGCACTTACTTATTGCAGATAGAAGATAATCATAATAATACTCTCTATGTGGAACTTTCAACAGATGGAAGTTATTGGGGTGTTAATAGTGGTGGTGTATTCAGAAAAGAATACGGAAACAATAAGAAAGAAGTATGGTCTGCCTCCGAAGTGCAGAATGAGCAGTCGGCTACTGTCAGCACTTTGCGAGATGAGGATAAATCCGACAATCCAACAACTCCAAACGGTAATGTGCCCAATACTTTTGACAGCAAAGATACAACAATTTCGCCAACTACCAACGAGTTAGGCGAAAAAAGTGCTGCACCGTCTGTTCAAGAGCAGGTGCTGGCAGCAGAAGAAGCGGCATTGCGTGATGCTCTTATTGATAAGTTAAGAGAGGGTCATTACTGACGAGGATAACGGCTCTACAGCCACACATCCTGACGATGGCGAAACACCACTACAGTAAGGCCAATAAGAGCACAAGGCGAGATTGTAGAACGACTCTACGAGAGAAGCCGAAACGGTTTTTGCTAAACAAGAAGTGTCATTGTCCGACAATTTGGGGATGCTC
>SFPR01000105.1 GCA_004551865.1 Bacteroidales bacterium | reverse complement strand
TAGCCGCTTGCGGCATTAGGGATATACATCTTCTCGCCGCATGGTAAATTAGAATGATTCGTTTTATTGGCTACGCCGAGCTAAAGGTTCGTTGTTGAACAATGAAGCGTTTGGAACTCCCGAAAGTTAAACATGCTCATCCTATTTGTGTTTGGAATTTGTCTCAAACCTCTTTGGAATTTGTCGCGCCCAAGGTTGTCCGTTTGGTATTTGTCACGTTTTCAGTCATTTATGTTTGTTTTTTGTCCCGTTCTTGGTGGGTATTTGTCACTCGCTTGTTTGGGTTTTGTCACGAAAGAGCATTCCATTCTTTTGTCTTTCAATCAGTTAGAGCGAATCATATAATTATATATTGTTTTATTAAATAAAAAAAGGAAAGATTCTTTCTTTCATTCTTTTAAGAAAAGGGTGTGTCTCTCTATGGTGGATTTTCATGACATAAGTGGTGCTCCCTCCCCTTCTGTGCCAGCCTGCAAGCGTGAATCCATCATGGCGGCTGCATAACTGTTTCGTTTCTTGTCTGATAGCGTAGGGTCAGAGGACACCTTGGAAGTGCGCCGAAAAGTCGGCACGGTGCGCATGACATTTCACGCACCCAGCGCGAAATATTTCGTCCTTACAGCGCATAATATTTCATCCTTACAGCGTGCCCTCCACTTTCTTACAGTCTCACTCCCCTCTCTCTGGGAAAGCCAGAAGACCTGTCCGGACTCTTGGGATTTTGTCACGCTAAAATCCGCTCCTGATATGCAAAAAAAGTGTCTAACGATTTTGTTTTCAGCAAATTGTGTCACTTTCTTTAAACACCAACATGATAAATGTGACAAATTCGGGTTGGAAGAGCGTGACAGAAACGTATTGAAAACACTTGATTTTGTGTGACAAATCCGTATCGAACCGCCCCACCCCACTCCTTTCTTGTTGGTTGTTTTTGAGCAAGTTAACACCTTTTTCCCTCTTTCCGTGTGCTGCTCATGACATTCTCGCTCCGTTGTCCCCTTTTCGGTGGAATGAGCGTGACAAAAGCGTATTGGGAATTTGTCACATTTCCGTTCCTTTTATTATGCGAAAACTTGCGCAAAATGCTGCTAAATTGTTATCAATCACCCGTCTATCGCCCAAAAACGTCTCGGGTTTTGCTTAAACATTTTTCCGTTTCATTTTAAAGGCTTTCCGCGTGTTGGGAATTTGTCACAAAAGGCTCGTTTACAGCACCTTCTCGGCTCTTGGGAATTTGTCACGCACCATGATTTCGAGGTGTTCTTCTCGTTGTTGGGAATTTGTCGCGAAACAGTCCTTTCCCTCTGCATCCGAGTCTCTTTGGTTTTTGTCACGGATATATCAAAAGCCCAGTTCTCAGCCACTTGGGAATTTGTCACGGAACTCTTGACGCTACGCTATGAAGTCCTTGGGAATTTGTCACGCTTTCCTGTTCCCCTCTCCCCCACCCTGTCTTTTCTCTCATCGGGACAGTTTGGTTTTTGTCACGCTTTTGTGGATGACGGCATCCGTTCTTTGGAATTTGTCACGTTTTTTTCTTGAAATATTTTGAGGTTGCACGGAAAAGGCTTACCTTTGCCTTCGGTTACGACCTAAAACCGTTGACACTAAAACTATTTTACTGCTTATGAAGAAAATCTTTTGGGCACCCTTGTGTCTGGCAGGCCTGATGATGACGGCTTGCGTCTTCAATGTGAAGAAAACGGAGACCGTGACGGTCGATTCGCTGTCGGCGGACTCCTCGCTCACGGACGAGGTGAATCAGGAAATGAACATCTACAAACTTTGGATCAATGAAGACGGCACGCGCATCTTCGACCTGCGCGACTCCACCCGTTACATCGAGGCGGTGGCGTATGACGAGGAGTACTGCAAGGAGAACCCCGACTACAAGCCGGGCGTGTTCTACTACGACCCACAGAACGAGGGCTTCCGCGTGACGCACGACTACGAGGCGCAGGGCGACACGGTCGGCGATGTGGAATACCAACTGACGCAGGGACCTTATGCGGGCGATTATGCACTTCGCTTTTCGTTCTACAACATGACCCCCACCACAGCCACCTTCCTCTTCGAGGGCGAGTATGAATGGACCTACACGGTGTTGGAAAAGCCGGTGGAGATGCAGCCAGATCCACACCCCTATGTATATGAAGAATGATTTCCCATCAAAAACATACGCATGTATGAAAAAGACTCTTTTGACAATGGCGCTTGCGATTCGAGATTGTCGATGTCTATCCTGGCACGAAGTATCAGGACACCGCCATCTCCGAACTGGAGTTCGACGGGATTGACGTGCATTGAGAGGAATGCTGAAATACAATAAAGGAAAAATAGAGTTTCCGCTCTGTTTATGCGCTTCGCGGCTTTAGAAAGACAAGAAAAAACAAAAGAAAGAATAGAAAAAGTGGAGTGCTTTTTTTCTATTCTTTCTTTTGTTTTTTCTTGTCTTTCTATAGCCGCCGAGGGCGTAATTCTTACACTGAACTCACGTTGATATTATCTAATTTAAGTTTCGGAAGTTCCAAACGCTTCATTTTCAA
>SFPR01000049.1 GCA_004551865.1 Bacteroidales bacterium | reverse complement strand
TCTGGGAGTACAGGACAACCTAAAGGAGTTCAGATAATGAGAAAGAATGTCGCATCATTTATGGACTCATTTTGGAAAACAGAAATAACAATCAATCATCAAGAATTCCTTCTTTTGGGGTAAGATAATCAATGGCTTCAGGGTTATCGAACGTCAAATTGGAGGTATCCAGAACGATAGATCTATCATACCTAGTTTCTTCTGATGAATCCAATATTAAATCTATCCCAACTTGACCACAAATATCTATACATCGCTCTATGGGCCAATCCGGATGAAGAGGCACATAACAACAACCTTCTAACCACAAAGCAAAAATAGAGGCGTATGTCTCCAAATCGTCATTGATTACAAGTCCAACTTTTGTGTTATTGAACTTTCTATTAATCAAAGACATACGTATTTTTGCAATAGATTGTCCAAATTGCCCGAATGTATAAAACGTCCCATCTATGCAAAAAGCATTTCTATCCTTATATTTGGATATTGATGAGAGAACCGGATTTAAAATTTGAGTGTAAAACATCAATTTGCTATTTATTTAAAGAAAAGAACGCTATTTTCTACAACCTTGCATCTACAATGCTCCTATCAAGCGTACACTTTACATCGAAGATGACATGTTTCTCTTTGAGCAGACCAAGGACATCCATTCCATCGAACTGTCTGTGGGCTACTGCTGCTATGCAGGCATCGAACTTCTTTTCAGGAAGCTCAGTCACTATGTCGATGCCGTATTCGTGCTTTGCGATGGCAGGGTTTGCCCATGGGTCATACACTGTCACATTCACGTTATACTCTCTGAGTGCCTTGTAGATATCTATCACCTTGGTATTGCGCACGTCAGGGCAGTTCTCCTTGAAAGTAAAGCCCAGAATTATAAGCTCCGAGTTCAGGACCTGTATTCCTTTCTTCAACATGTGTTTCACGGTCTCAAGCGCAACATATTCGCCCATTCCATCGTTCATTCTGCGGCCTGCGAGAATGATCTCCGGGTTATGTCCGTGACGCTGTGCGCACTGTGCAAGATAATACGGGTCAACACCTATGCAGTGGCCACCAACGAGTCCGGGACGGAATGGAAGGAAGTTCCATTTTGTGCCTGCTGCTTCGAGTACATCAAGCGTGTCGATGCCCATCTTTGTAAAGATGTGAGAGAGTTCGTTGACAAAAGCAATGTTGATGTCACGCTGACTGTTCTCAATCACCTTTGCAGCTTCTGCCACCTTGATAGAGGGTGCAAGATGTGTGCCTGCTACAATAACACTCAAATAGACTTCATTGACATACTCACCTATTTCCGGTGTAGAGCCTGATGTTACTTTCTTAATCTTCTCTACGGTATGAAGCTTATCGCCCGGATTGATGCGTTCAGGTGAATAGCCGGCGAAGAAATCAACATTGAACTTCATGCCAGATACCTTCTCAATCACAGGGATGCATTCGTCTTCTGTAACACCGGGATAAACCGTTGACTCATAAACAATAACATCTCCTTTTGAGATAACTTTACCAACGGTTGTTGAAGCCCCATACAAAGGTGTGAGGTCAGGGTTATTGTTTTCATCAACGGGAGTCGGTACTGCAACTACATAAAAATTACAATCTCTTATATCATCAATATTTGAAGTACACTTAAATCCGTGATTCTTAATGGCATCCTGAAGAAGTTCATCAGCCACCTCCAATGTAGAGTCATGACCAGCCATAAGTGCCTCACAACGTTTTGCATTCATATCGAAACCAATGGTTTCATATTTGGTTGAGAATAGACGGGCAAGTGGAAGGCCTACATATCCAAGGCCTATCACACAAATTTTAGTTTCTTTCATTTTATATAATTTTTGTTAAATTAAAAATTATGCTATGAGGTGTGAGGTATGAGAAGTGAGTTTTGGGTGTAGTTTGCTCATCGCACACAACTCATCGCTCAATGCTCAAGTTTATTAATAAAGTTATTTATCATTTTGCGAATCTCAATTATCTCTGAATTGAACTTATTATAGTCTTCGTCACTAAGATAATTGAGATCATGGGCTAATAAAAGCTCATATTCAACCTCTGAGGCAGAACCAACAGATATCTGAAGGAATCTTGCAAAATCAGCATCCGTCTTTCTTCCACATCCTTCACATATATTTGTAGGAACAGACAAAACAGCCCTTCTTAACTGAGAAGTCAGTCCATAAACCTCTTCTCTCGGAAAGCTATTTGTTGCCTTATAAATTGCTAAAGTCAACTTATGACTTCTTTGCCAAATCTGCAGTTGATGAAAATCTCTCACGACTCAATGCTCATAGCTCAGTACTCACCGCACAAATTAAAGATTTGTCTTATACCACTCTATAGCGGCTTGAATACCACGTTCAAAACTCCATTGAGGGTCGTAGCCTAAAAGACGTTTTGCTTTACTAATATCGGCGTTTGAGTGTTTAATATCGCCGGGGCGGTCGGGGCCGAACTCTGGCTCTACATCAACGCCAAGGGCTTTGGTAAGTCCGTAATAAATATCAATGAGATATTCTCTGCCTCCGTATGCGATGTTGAACGCCTCTCCGGCGGCTTCCGAAGGAGCCATGCAAGCCTTAAGGTTGGCTTCAATCACATTTTCTATATATGTAAAGTCACGTGATTGCTTTCCGTCTCCGTTAATCCTGCATTTCTGTCCGTTTATGAGCTGTTTAATAAACTTTGGTATCACCGCTGCGTATGCTCCGTCAGGATCTTGACGACGACCAAACACATTAAAGTATCTAAGTCCGTATGTGTCAAGTCCATAATGACGGGTGTATTGCTTTGCCCATTCCTCGTCACAACGTTTTGAGACGGCGTATGGACTGAGTAGGTTTCCTTCCACACCCTCTTTCTTAGGAAGATTAGGTTCATCACCATACACAGAGCTTGATGAAGCATATACGAATTTCTTCACTCCGTTCTGACGAGCCGCCTCAAGCATATTCAGAGTCCCCTGAATGTTGTTAAGTGAATAGAATAGCGGCATCTCTATTGAGCGAGGCACGGAACCCCATGCCGCCTGATTGAGGACGTAATCAACACCCTTGCAAGCGTTCATACAAGTGTCAAGGTCTTTGATGTCTCCCTTGATGAACTCATAACGAGGATTATCAAGAAACATATCCACGTTCTTCTGCTTGCCTGTTGAAAGGTCGTCCAATGCCCTGACCTTGTATCCTAATTTCAATATAGCCTCACATAGGTTACTACCTATAAACCCTGCAGCTCCTGTTACAAGGAACAAGGAGTCCGCCGGAAATTCCAAATTGTTGTACAACATCTATTACTATCTCCTTAATCTCTCTTAAAAATATCTCTTGTATATACTTTGTCTGATACGTCGTCTAAGCAACTGTCGTAACGATTGGCTATTATTGCCTGGCTTTGTTGTTTGAAAGCATCTAAGTCATTTACTATCTTGCTTCCAAAGAATGTGCTGCCGTCTTGTAGTGTCGGCTCATATATTATGATTGTGGCACCCTTGGCTTTCACTCGTTTCATTACGCCTTGAATGCTACTTTGACGGAAATTATCGCTATTGGATTTCATTGTGAGACGATATACGCCTATGACGCATTGTTTTTCGTCTGAAGGATTGTAATCACCTCTATTGTAATAATCATAGTATCCTGCTTTTTTCAGCACTTGGTCGGCAATGAAGTCCTTTCGTGTACGGTTGCTCTCCACTATTGCACTCATCATATTTTGGGGTACATCTGCATAGTTTGCCAACAACTGCTTAGTATCTTTCGGCAGACAGTAGCCTCCGTATCCAAACGACGGATTGTTATAATGATTACCTATACGAGGGTCAAGACACACTCCGTCAATAATTTGTTGAGTGTTCAAATTCTTCAATTCTGCATAGGTATCCAATTCATTGAAATAGCTCACTCTCAAAGCAAGGTAAGTGTTTGCAAACAACTTTACCGCCTCTGCCTCTGTCGAACCCATATAGAGCATAGGTACATTCTTGTCTATAGCTCCTTGTCTGACAAGTTCTGCAAATTGTTTAGCTTTTTGCTCCAATCCTTTGTCTGTTTGGTCGTATCCTACAATAATTCTCGAAGGATACAAGTTGTCATACAAAGCCTTGCTTTCTCTCAAAAACTCCGGAGCAAAGATGATGTTCTTTGTGTTGAACTTCTTGCGGACGCTCTCTGTATAGCCTACGGGTATGGTACTCTTGATAACCATCAAAGCACTCGGATTTATTTCCAAAACTTTTGATATTACATCTTCGACCGCCGAAGTATCAAAGAAATTTTTAATACTATCATAATTTGTAGGTGCTGCAATAACTACAAATTCAGCTTCCCCATATCCTTCTTTCGCATCAAGAGTGGCTCTCAAACTCAATGATTTGTTTGCCAAATAGTCTTCTATATAATCATCTTGAATTGGAGAGCGTCTGTTGTTCACCATTTCTACACGTTCTGGGACAATATCCACTGCCACCACATCATTGTTCTGAGCCAACAATGTGGCAAGCGACAAGCCCACATATCCTGTTCCTGCTACTGCTATTTTCATCTTGTTCTTTCTTACGTTTGTGATTATGCGTCCAATGCTTCGTATTTCGATTGTTTGCTCTTATATTCGGGAACAATCTCTTTCATTATCTTAACAATCGCCATGTCGTCAAAGGTAAAGGAAGCCTCATATAGTCTTGCCTCATTCTCAACAACACTTTGATAGTCGTATTCGCTGACAGAGGCAATCATTATTTTTGGATGTATGGTTGGTTTGGTTTGTTCCTTGTCCGAAAGGACTTCTTCGTAGAGCTTTTCGCCCTCTCTCAATCCTGTTATCTTGATTTCTACATCCTTTGCACCCGAAAGAGCAATCATTCTTTTTGCCAAATCGACTATTCTCACCGGTTCACCCATGTCAAAGACAAATATTTCTCCTCCTTTACCCATTGTACCTGCTTCGAGAACCAACTTGCAGGCTTCCGGAATGAGCATAAAATATCTTATAATATCCTTGTGGGTTACCGTTATCGGACCTCCACATTTTATCTGTTTCTTAAACAGAGGTATCACAGAGCCATTTGAGCCGAGAACATTACCAAAACGCGTGGTAACAAACTGAGTTTCTCCCTCAACCTTACCCTCAACAATGGCTTTGTTCAACGACTGACAATAAATCTCGCAAATACGTTTTGAACAACCCATCACATTGGTTGGATTGACTGCCTTGTCGGTAGAAATCATCACAAACTTCTTCGTTCTGTATTTAACCGCAAGGTCTGCAATCACACGAGTACCATATATGTTGTTCTGAACAGCTATTGCAGGATTGTCTTCCATCATCGGCACATGCTTGTATGCAGCAGCATGAAAGACATAATCGGGTCTGTTCCTTTCAAAGAGCAGGCTCATGTAGTCCTTATTTGTTATGCTTGCAACAATAGTTTCTGCACAAACATCCGGATACTTAAATTGCATTGTAAGACGAACATCGTGCATTGGTGTTTCGGCTTGGTCTATCAATATCATCTTTTTAGGTTTGAAACCTGCAATTTGATTTACCATTTCAAAGCCAATGGAACCTGCAGCTCCTGTTATCATTATCACCTTATCTCTCAACTGTCTGCCAATTTCCTCCATGTCCACCTCAATCTTCTCTCTTGGCAACAAGTCTTCAATCTCCACTTCTCTGAGATGTTCGGAACGATACTCGCTCTTGCCGTCCCACTCTTCGGTAGGCGGCACCATAAGTATTTTAATTCCTGCATCAATCAAAGCAGTTATCAAATTCTGACGAGTTCTGAAATAATCTATTTGGTGAGTAGAGACAATCAACACGGTGGCATCGGCATTCTGCATATGCTTAATAAGGTTAGGACCGTCCTTTCTCACCTTTACTCCCAAAAGGTATTTCGTATCCAAATCTCCTCTTGGTGAAACAAATCCCACCAAGGAATACTTTTGTGGAGTTTGGTTTTGAATGCTCTTTGCGATAGACACTCCACCGGTGCGAACTCCATAAACAAAAGCGTTCTGAGTGTTGTTGTCTTTTCGCAAAATGTCAAACACTCCTTTTACAAACAACCTCTCAAACCACATCAGCAGGGTTGAGAAGACAAAAAGGATAAGCACCGCAGGCAAATCGGGCATTATGTCGTAGCCCAACGACTTCAACACAAGCGAAGCCACAAAAGTAAGTACCGAGCCTGTCGTTGTTGCCGAAAGCACTTTCATCAAATCGACAAAAGACGAATATCTTATCACGCCAATGTAGGTATGGAACACCCTGAATGATATTCCAAAAAACAAAAGCGTCAAGAGAAGACTCGCAGCAACCGAATCAAAAGGTTGATTAAAGTAACTCTTACCCAATTCCAGAGCCTCTGCCAAAAATACAGAGAGCAACACTATTGCACTATCAAAGCACAATATCACCCAATAGGGCAATGTTTTCCTCGAAAAGTATGCCCTGAAAAGTTTGTAAATAATTTTTTTCACGTCTATATTGTTTTAATTGATCTCAACAACTCGACAAATGGCAAGAAACTTGTTTAATCTTGTTCGCTATAGAACTCCTCTTTCGTTATTTTCTGTATGAATTCGGGTTTCAAATCAACAGTGGCAGACAAAATATTTGGAATTGTTACCACAAAACGTTTGTTTCTCTTTCCGTCTATCTTGACCAACTGACCTTTTGCACCGTTAAACGCTCCACCGATAATCCTCACATAATCTCCTTTATTCAAATTCAACTCATCGGGACGATAATAAACCAAATCTGCTTCGTAATGAGAGGCAACTTTGATAAAGTTCTCCATTTGAGAATCGGGGACAACCAAAGGGGTTCGTTTTCCATCAATCAATGTTATCACAAAGCCGATAACGGAATACAACTTTTGAAAATCATGAACCTGCTTGTGTGTTGCCCTTATGAATAACAAATTTGAAATAAGCGGCACCAACTCTCGTTTGGTTTTACCTCCACACTTGCGAACGGCATATTTCTTTGGAATGTAGTAATGAAGAGACTCCTCAGACTTCAAAAGCTTTTCTGCTTTTTTCATACCCGAAGCATATACGTTCATTACAAACCATTCTACCTTTTGTTTTCCGCTCCCAAGCTCGGTTTCCACTATTTTTTACTTCCAAAATGACAATTCCATAACTCCCCTCACATAAGCCTATTTCTCTAAAAACAAAGCACTTACGCGAGAGTTCTTCTTTTTTCTTGCTTTTCCTGCACCTATTCGCATGATAACAAATAAGTATCTGCAAAAATACACATTTTTTGACACTAAACCAAAAAGAAAGGCTTTTTTTTAAGAGATTACGATAAGATTATCCATAACAAACTAACAAATAGGCTGTTATATAGACAACAAAAGCCATGTCCCCTCACAATTCTACATTAAAGAGAGAACACACAACGGCACGGCATACACTCCGTGCAAGAATAGTTACTACAAAAACACAATCAAACGGCTATCTGCCTTCCAACTTGATTTTGGAGTCGATAAAAGTCTTTTCTGCCATATAGGAAGAGCGAACCAAAGGACCGCTTTCCACATTGTCAAAGCCCATATCCATACCTAATTGTCTGTATTTGGCAAACTGTTCGGGAGTTACATACTCCACAACAGGGATATGCGACTTTGTCGGTTTCAGATATTGACCTATTGTCAAAAGCCTCACTCCACAAGCTCTCACGTCTCTCATCAGTTCCACAACCTCCTCTTCGCTCTCGCCAAGACCAACCATTATTCCGGTCTTTGTTATCAACCCTGCCTTTGCCGAGAGAGACAAAACTCTCAAACTGACATCATATTTCGCCCTCGAGCGAGTTTGGTCCGACAATCGTCTTACCGTCTCCATATTATGACCAAACACATCGGGCTTTGAAGCAAACACAATGTTCAACAACTCCTCATCTGCATCAAAGTCAGGTGTCAAGACCTCTATTGTGGTATTGGGATTTGTCGCTCTCACCGCCTCAATAGTCTTTGCCCAATGGTGAGCCGACTTATCAGCCAAATCATCTCTATCAACAGAGGTTATCACACAATGCTTCAAATTCATCAAACGCACCGAATCGGCAATCTTTTGCGGCTCTTGTTCGTCCAAGGGTAATGGTCTGCCGGTTTTGGTGGCACAAAACTTACAACTGCGGGTACACACATCGCCCGAAATCATGAAAGTTGCAGTTCCTATCGACCAACACTGACCTATATTGGGGCATTTGCCACTGCTGCAAATAGTGTGCAACTTGTTTAGTTCGACAATCTTTTTCACCTTGGGATAATTTTCCCCTGTTTCAAGTTTTATTTTCAACCACTCAGGTTTGCGTTCTGTGTTACTCATTTGATTTTGTGTTTGCTTGTTGTTCTTCTTGCGAATATTCTCCCGACAACACCTTGGTATATACTTTCTCTGCCGCAAGCTGTTCTGCCGACTTTATGGAATAATTCACCGCTTGCTCCATCGGTTTACCTGCAATGCACACCTGAACGGTATAGTGCTTGCGGTGATTTATCTCTTCAACCGAGAGGGTTTCAAAGCTGACCGGTTTTCTGTTCTTCTGTCCCCATGCAATCAGTTTACCCTTGTAGTTCCATGCCATATTTTCCAACTCGTCCAAGTCCATATAAGTCGAAAAGAGCTTCTTTGTGAGAGCTTTATAGGTAAAGATATAGCCTCGGTCGAGATAAAGAGCCCCCACCAAAGCCTCAAAAGCATTGCCGTCCATTGAAACAAACTGTCCCTCTCCCAAGCCTCCTCTGCTGTACTCAATCAAATCGGACAAACCAATCTTTGTTGAGAGTTTGTTGAGCGTTACCCTGCTCACCATCTTTGAACGCATCTCGGTCAGAAAGCCTTCACCCTTGTGAGGATACTTCCTGAAGAGATATTCTCCCACGATGGTACTCAGTACCGTATCGCCAAGATATTCCAAGCGTTCGTTGTTGAGTTTATGTCCTTTGGTATCCTTGTGTGAGCGAGAGCGATGTATGAGAGACAATCTATAAATAGAAATATTCTTGGGCTTACACCCAAGAATATTCTTCAAAAATTTTCTTAATTCTTCGTCTTCGCTGTTTTGTTTAAGCCACGGAAAGCGAATCATGTTCTGAGTCTGTTTCCTATTTTGCCTTTCTGAAAGCAAGGCAGGCGTTATGACCTCCAAATCCGAAGGTGTTACTCAATGCAGCCTCAATGTCTCTTTCCTGAGCCTTGTTGAATGTGTAATTCAAGTCGGGCAACTGTTCATCGTCCGTAAAGTGATTGATAGTAGGAGGAACGATACCGTTCTTTATTGCCAACACCGTGGCAATCGCCTCTATCGCACCGGCAGCACCAAGCAAGTGTCCGGTCATCGACTTTGTGGAATTGATGTTAATGTTCTTTGCATTCTCTCCGAACAATCTGCTTATGGCTTGAATTTCTGCCACATCACCAAGCGGAGTTGATGTTCCGTGAGTATTGATGTGGTGAATTTGTTCTAACGAAAGACCTGCTTCACGCATTGCCTCACGCATTGCAGCCAACGCTCCCCTACCTTCAGGATGTGGAGCTGTCATGTGATGAGCGTCTGCGGTAAGTCCCGCACCGCAAATCTCTGCATATATCTCTGCACCTCGTGCTTTTGCGTGTTCATACTCTTCCAAAATCAACGCTCCTGCACCTTCACCCAACACAAAGCCGTCTCTGTCTTTGTCAAAAGGTCTTGAAGCCGTCTTAGGGTCGTCATTTCGTTGCGAAATGGCGTGCATAGAGCTGAAACCGCCGATACCTGCCTCCGAAATGGCT
Organism: Bacteroidales bacterium; assembly: GCA_004551865.1. GTDB lineage: Bacteria > Bacteroidota > Bacteroidia > Bacteroidales > P3 > Onthomorpha. Next base: position 1,857 of record SFPR01000049.1, on the reverse strand, counting down.
GCCTCACTACCGCCACACACCATAAAGTCTGCTTTTCCTGTCTTTATGTACATGAAAGCATCGGCAATGGCGTTTGCAGAAGAAGCACAAGCCGACACAGTAGCAAAGTTAGGACCTCTGAGGTCGTACTTTATCGAAATATGTCCTGCACAAATATCGGCAATCATCTTTGGAATAAAGAAAGGACTGAAACGAAGAGTTCCGTCTCCCTTGGCAAAATTGGTAATCTCTTCTTGGAACGTGATGATACCACCAATTCCGGAAGCCCAAATCACACCTGCCCTATCCTTGTCCAACTTCTCCAAATCTATACCGCAATTCTCCATTGCCTGTGTTGCGGCAACAATTCCGTATTGCGAAAATTTATCGTATTTTCTTGCTTCTTTCCTATCAAAGAATTGACTTGCGTCAAAATCCTTAACCTCACAAGCAAACTGTGTCTTGGCTTGCGAAGCATCAAAATGCGTAATAGGAGCTGCACCGCTCACTCCGTTTATCAAACCTTGCCAATACTGTTCGACATTGTTTCCAATCGGAGTGAGCGATCCCAACCCTGTAACGACAACTCGTCTCATTTCCATAACGAAATGAAATTATTTTGTTGCGTTTTCGATGTATGCAATAGCATCACCAACAGTTGCGATTTTTTCTGCCTGATCATCGGGAATAGAAATATTGAATTCCTTTTCCAATTCCATGATCAATTCCACGGTGTCCAAAGAATCTGCTCCCAAATCACCGGTGAAACTTGCCTCAGGGGTTACTTTACCCTCTTCTGCGCCTAGCTTATCTACTACGATAGCTATTACTTTTGTTGCAATTTCAGACATATCTATTTAGTTTTTAGTATTAAACCGATTTGCAAAGGAACAAAAAAAACTCGATACGACCAAACAAAAAGCACTCAAAATAATACACAATCAACATTAAACCTCTGAAAACAAAACCATTAAACCAATCAATTTTTTTCATGCACAAATACTCTAAAACAGCAGTTTTGTGTTGTAATTGTCCAAAAAGTTATAATTTTGCAGCCGAAAAAACGAGAATTTACGGCAATATGAGAAAAAAAATAGCAGTTTTTGCATCGGGAAGCGGCACCAACTTCCAACAAATATGCGAATACTTTCAGCAAAGCGACAAAGCACAGGTCGATATACTTATAGTAAATAAGAAAGACGCTTACGTCAGAGAGCGTGCAAAGGCACTCGGTATTGAGCAACGATACTTCACACGAGAAGACTTTTACAACAGCGACAAGATTGTTGATTTGCTCACTTTGAGAAAAACAGACCTCATCGTCTTGGCAGGTTTTCTGTGGTTAGTTCCCCAAAACCTGCTTGCAGCCTTTCCAAACAAGATAGTAAACATTCACCCTGCCCTGCTACCTGCCTACGGTGGCAAAGGAATGTACGGACATCACGTTCACCAAGCAGTGATTGCCGCAAGGGAAAGCAAAAGCGGAATAACGATACACTATGTGAACGAACAATATGACAGAGGCGACATTATCTTTCAGGCAGAGTGCAGCCTAACCGACCAAGACACTGTCGAAACTCTCGAAGAAAAAATACACCTTTTGGAGAAAGAACACTATCCAAAGGTGATAGACTCCATTCTCTAAGGCACACAACAGCTCCGAAAGACCAACTTTTTATCAGAACAACCTCAATTAAAGAAACCAAATCGGCGTTGCATTTTGCAGCAACGCCGATTTCATTTCTTACCTATTTGTTTACAATCAACTGTTTGCTTGTCTTGCCTTTCGGGGTGTGGATTACCACCACATACATTCCCGAATTGAACACATCGAAGTCGAAGAAGTATTCATAATCGTTCGGCTTTGCCTCGGTTATA
>SFPR01000048.1 GCA_004551865.1 Bacteroidales bacterium | reverse complement strand
AGACTTAAGCTCACTAATCCTTCGTCTTTTGTGTGCTAACACTTCGTCTTTTTTCAAAAAGACTTCATGTTAGTGAGCAAAAACCCTTATGTTGTTGAACCAAGACAAAACCTCTCTTCTAACAACCCTCATTTTACTCTCAAAACAGGTGAAAAATTTACCCAAACCTATCGCTTAAATTCCTTGATTTTTATCGTCGAAAAATATAGAAAGAAGTTATTATTTAAGCAAAAAGCAGACTTATCATAGAAACACTAAAACAAAGGAGGCTGTATAGTTGATTGGTATCAAACAGCCTCCTTGATTGCTTTAGTCTATCGTACAAGGGATTGGACTTGTTCTATCATCTTGTCGGCTCCGTCAAAAATTTGACTGATGTGTGTTGCCACCATATATGCAGGAGTGGTTACTATCTTGTGTTCGTGGTCGGTTACTGCATCGGTGGCAGGGCATTCCTTGTGGCGACAGCCCATTGCCATGGCTGCTTCTGCGGCTTCGCATCGGCTTCCAAGCGTGAGCAGGATATGTTCTGAACCGAAGACTTTTGCCAATATCATTGGTGCTATGCACATTGCTCCTATGGGCTTGCCTGCATTGTGGGTGTCAATGAGGGCTTTCTCTATTTCGGGCAGTACACTCATGTCTTTGCCTTCAAAAGCGTAGGTACTCCAATTTTGTGCTGCTCCCATTCCGCCCGGCAACACGAGTGCATCGAAGTCCGAAGGGTTGTAGTTTTCAAGAGGTTGTATATCTCCTCTGCATAGGCGGGCTGCTTCGATGAGTATGTTACGTTTTTGATCGGTCGGTTGCATGGTGCTATGGTCATAAACCACAAAGTCGCCTTGCGGTGCAAAGCATTTGTAGCTTATTCCTCTTCTGTCCATTGCTAACAGTGCCGAGAGTGTTTCATGGGTTTCGCTTCCGTCTCTGTTGCCGCAGCCTGCCAAGATGACTGCCATTGTTGTTGTTTTCATGTTTGTATTTATTTGGGGGTTAATATGTACTATTTGCCAAAAGAAGCGTGGTATTGCTATCAGAGTTCTGTTCTCAGTTGCATGGTGTCGAAGGCGAGTTGCACATTGTCGGGCAGACGTTGGTTTACTTGGTCATGAAAGCCCATAAAATGGCTGATGTGAGTAAGGTAGGCTTTGCGTGGCTGCACTTGCTCGATGAGTTGTAGTGCTTCTTGCAGGTTGAAATGTGAGAAGTGTTCCTCTTCTCTCAGTGCATTGACTACCAGAATATCCAAATCGTACAGCTTCGCTTTTTCTTGTTCTGATATGGTTTTGGCATCGGTGATGTAAGCAAAGCTACCAAGGCGATAGGCAAGGGTCGGCAGGCGGTAGTGCATCACTTCGATTGGTTGAATTGTCAGCTCGTTTACCATTATGGTGTCGCAAGGTGTGATTGTTCTGAGGTCAAATTGAGGCAGTCCCGGGTATTGGTTCTGTTCAAATGCGTATGAGTATTCGTGTTTTATGCCTTGTGCTGCTTCTTTGTTTGCGTAAATGGGCATGGGTCTTTGTTGCAGGTAGTTGAACGAACGCACTTCGTCCAATCCTCCGACATGGTCGCGGTGTGAGTGGGTTACAAGGATTGCATCTATGCAATCTATGTCTTCTCTGAGCATCTGATAGCGAAAGTCGGGTCCCGCGTCTATGCAAATCCTCGTACCTTTATCGCTTGTCAGCAAGACCGAGGAACGTAGTCGCCGGTCTTTCTTGTGTGTAGAACGACAAACCTCACAGCGGCACCCGATGACGGGTACACCCTGTGAGGTTCCTGTTCCTAAGAACGTTATGTCTAAATAGCCCATTTCAACCAGATGGCTCCCCATGTGAAGCCTGCTCCGAACGATGTCAAAATAAGGTTGTCGCCCTTTTTGAACTTGTGTTGGTTTTCGTACATCAACATAGGTATTGTTGCCGAGGTGGTATTGCCATACTTCTCTATGTTTATCAAAACTTTTTCGGGGTCGAGTTCAAGTCGGCTACCTGTAGCTTTGATAATTCGGAGGTTTGCCTGATGTGGCAACAAAAAGGCAATATCGTTTGATGTCAAATTGTTGCGACGCATTATCTCTTCGGTAGCTTCTGCCATTTTAACAACAGCCCATTTGAAGACGGCTTGTCCTTCTTGATAGATAAAGTGTTCGCGTGCATCAACTGTTTCGTGGCTTGCAGGTTTTACCGAACCTCCTGCAACTTGGTGAAGGTGCTTTACGCCCTCGCCGTCCGAATAGAGAACTTCGTCCATCAATCCGTATGGTTCTTCGGTAGCTTCAAGCAACACTGCTGCTGCTCCGTCTCCGAAAATGGGACAAGTTGCTCTGTCTTCGTAGTTGGTGATTGCCGACATCTTCTCTGCTCCCACAACTATGGCTCTTTTGACAAAGCCTGCCTCAACGTACTTTGCTGCAGTGGTCAAGCCATACAAAAATCCCGAGCAGCCTGCATTGATGTCAAAACCAAAGCCGTGTTTGATGCCACATTTGTGTGCTATGACATTGGCTGTTGCAGGGAATACCATATCGGGAGTAACCGTACAACAGATTATAAGTTCTATTGAATCGGGAGAAATACCCTTTTTCTCCAACATTCGTTTGATGACGATTTCCGCCATATCTGACGGTCCTTTCTCACCTTTCAATATGTGACGCTCCTTTATGCCGATACGAGTCATTATCCATTCGTCGGAAGTATCAACCATTCGGCTGAGTTCGTCGTTTGTCAGAATATAATCGGGAACATATCCCTCAACTGCAGTTATGGCAGCACTTATCTTTGACATATATTCAATCTCTTTTTCTTTATTCTTCGTCCAACAAAGCCTCGTGCAACTTCTCTGTTATACCCGATGTATATATCTTTTTGGACTGCAAAATCATACTCTTTATTGCTTTCTTGTTGGAAACACCATGTCCGATGATTACAACGCCGTTGGCACCAAGCAGCGGAAGTCCTCCGTAAATTTCGTAATTAAATCGTGCTATGTACTCATCAACCAAGCCTCTTTTTACAATCACTCGTGCAAAGGCTTCGGTATGTTTCATAAGCATATTACCCACAAAACCATCGCAAACAATGACATCTGCATTGCTTTTGAAGATTTCTATCGGCTCTGCATTGCCAATAAAGTTGTATTGTTTACTTTGCTTCATCAGTTTGTGGGCTGCCTGAGTTTGAGCGTTGCCTTTCTCTTCTTCTTCGCCAATGTTGGCAAGTGCAACCTTGGGGTCTTCTATTCCCAAAGCACACTTGGCATATATGCTTCCCAACAATCCGAACTGATAGAGCAATTCGGGCTTGGCATCGGGGTTCACACCCACATCGACCAACAAAGACACGCCCCCTTTCTCCTTGGGAATAAGGGCTGCAAGGCAAGGACGCAAAACTTTCTCCATCACTCCGACCGAATACATTGTTCCGACCAACATTGCTCCCGTGCTACCTGCACTTGCAAAGCTGTCTATCTTCTTCGCCTTAAGATAACGAAATCCTACCGCAAGGCTTGAATCCGGTTTTTGGGAGAACGCCTTTATCGGCTTGTCATGCATATCAATCACCTGCTCGGTATGCACAATGTCAAACGCACTTGCATCAGCTCCTTGCTCAGAAATTATCCGCAAAATTTCATCTTGCCGCCCGAAAAGAACTATCCTGTCATCGGAGGACAACTCTTCTTGAGCCATTATTGCACCACACACAACCGCCTCGGGAGCAAAATCGCCCCCCATTGCGTCCAATCCTATTCTCATGGCAGTACGATTATGCTTCTGCCTCTTTCTTGATTGCTTCTTTACCTCTGTAATATCCGCACTCGGGGCATACTCTGTGAGTTTGTATCATTGCACCGCAGTTGCTGCAAGTTGTAAGTTGCACTCCTTCCACTTTATCGTGAGTTCTTCTCTTTGCTGTTCTCGTTTGCGAGAATCTGTGTTTTGGATTTGGCATTTTATTACTCTGTTTTTAGTTTTTAATCAAATTTTATCTGTTTGAGAATGTCCCATCGCGGGTCAGTCTCTGTTGTTTGCTCTTCCCGGCAACTGTCAATCAACTCTGCCATACGGCTGTTGCAAGCCTCGCTGCCCTCTTCTCCCTCGGGGTGAACACATCGTATCGGTCTTGAAAGCACAACAGCTTCATATATCAACTGACCAAAGTCGAACGTTCGCTCCGTCTGCGGAATTTCAAAGAAATCATCGTCAATTTCTCCAAACTTCTCCCCCAACTTCACTCGATAGGTCTGCTTTATGCTTGTCGGAACACTCATCGGTTCCAAACATCTGTCGCACAAAACGACCATATCACCGCTTATGTCGAACAAAAAAGTCATCAATTCATCTGTTTTGTCGAGAGTAAGTTTCAAATCTAAGTTTACATCGCAAATATCCTCAATCTCAAATTGTTTCAAGAAGTCTTTATCTATCTTGAACTCAAATTTGTGAACTCCGCAGGACAATGGAGCAAAATTAACAACATACTCTCTGCTCATGACTTTCCTATCCTTTTATCCGCTCTTACGAGTTTGCAAAGGTACATCTTTTCTTTGATTTGGACAAAAAAAGAGCAAAAAATTGCAAACAAGCTATGGTTAATAAACCTTGTCTATTCGTTAAAACGGATGTTGGTCATCGTTTTTTCGCAATAGTGACATTGCAATTTCAACGGGTCTTTATCGACAACGGTAAAGTTAGTCTCTATGTTGTCTTCAATGTTGGTTATGCAGTTTGGATTGATACACTTAACTATCTGTTTGATTGTGGAAGGTATTTCGAGCTTTCTCTTTTCCACAACTTCATAATCCTTTATCACAATGAGAGTTGCATTTGGTGCAATCAAAGCAATTTTGTTTACATCGTTCTCTTCAAAGAACTTATTTTTCACTTTGATGATGCCTTTCTTGCCATACTTTTTGCTCGAAAGGTTTGTACCGATAAGAACCTCATCTTCATACATATCAAGGCTCAAAATCTTTACCACTTTGTACACTTCACCGGCAGGAATATGGTCAATGACCGTTCCGTTCTCTATTGCCGACACAACCAATTCTCTTTTATTTTTGTCTGACATTTCTTTTCCTTTCTTTTGCTTTTTTGTTTGACTTTTTCAAAACGCCCTTTCGACCTTACTCTTTCGGCGTTTTGCTGCGACAAAACGGCGTTTTATTTTTCTGAAACGGCGTTCTATCCGAGCAATATCTTAAACTATTCTATTATATTGATTTACAATTATTTTACTCCGAGTATTGCAGCCATCAAAGCCTGACGCACATACACTCCGTTGCGAGCTTGTTGGAAGTAATAAGCGTATGGAGTTTTATCAACGTCCATTGCAATCTCGTTCACTCTCGGAAGCGGATGCAAAACCTTCATCGTAGGCTTGCAACCCTGCAAAGTGGCAGCATCTAAAATGTAACAATCCTTCACCTTCTCGTATTCCAAAGGATCAGAAAAACGTTCGCGTTGTATTCTTGTCATATATATTATATCCGAAAACGGAACTATGTCTTCCAAGTTGGTATATTCGTAATATTTCAAGCCCATCTTTTGAATGTGCATCTTAACCGACGAAGGCATCTGCAACTCTACGGGCGACACAAAGTGAAATGTGGCATTAAAATTGCACATTGCCTGCACCAAAGAGTGAACAGTTCTTCCGTATTTCAAATCTCCCACCATAGTTATTTGAAGATTGTCCAACGTTCCCTGTGTTTTGCGAATGGAATAGAGGTCGAGCATACACTGAGTGGGATGTTGATTTGCACCGTCTCCCGCATTGATAACCGGAACGCTTGCAACCTCCGAAGCATAACGCGATGCACCATCGCGAGGGTGCCTCATAACAATCAAATCGGAGTAACTGCTGACCATTTGTATCGTATCGTGCAAACTCTCACCCTTTTGCAAGCTCGTTGCCGAAGGATTGCTAAAACCGATGACCCTTGCCCCGAGCATATTTGCCGCACTCTCGAAGCTCAAACGAGTTCTGGTCGAAGGTTCAAAGAAGATTGACGCAACCACCTTGTCGCTCAAAATAGGTTGTTTTGGATTTTTCTCAAATTCTGCCGCCAAGTCAAGGATTTGAATGTACTCCTGCTTGGTGTAATCCGTAATCGAAATAAGATTCTTACCTTTTAAGTTTGCCATAATCTGATAATTTATACCTTTAATATAAGTACGCCGACAAACAAGAGCAACAAAAACGGCGACCCTTCACAAAAGAAAAGTCGCCGCTTTGGTTTCTCAAACAAAATATCCGACAAAAGAGCATTGCTCTTACAACAATCACTTCCGTCGGGTATCCACTTTATCATAGCGTATCTTGCGTTTTAATTTTTGCAAAGATACGATAATTTTCTCTTTTGACCAAAGAGCCAATCAAAATTTGCAAGAAAAATCTCCGCAAAAGGTGATAAAACGAGTAATTCGAGAAGAATAAATGCTGATCTACAATCTCTCGAAGAGTTTTTGCATATTTATGTTGCGGCTGCAAGCAAAAGTTTTGGTTTTGCATTGCTTTGCTCCGTGAAGTCCGCAGGGCTTGCATTCGGGAGCAGGTTCTGCTTCCACTACAAGGCTGTCGCTGCTCAGCGGTCCGAAGCCGAAGTCGGGCGTTGTGGAGCAAAAAATTGCTGTAACGGGAGCATCGACTGCCGAACAGAGGTGTAGTGGTGCCGAATCGCATACATAGTTCATCTTTGCGTCCTTCATCAATGCCGCACTCTCCAAAAGAGACAAACTGCCACAAAGATTTTCGACGTTTTTGTTGCCTGATAACTCAATCATCTGCTCACATTCGGCTTTATTATCTTTGCTTCCGAGAAGATATACTCTCGCTTCGGGCGTATGTTCTGCCATATAAGAGAGCAGTTCCACCCATTTATCGCTCTGCATCGTCTTTGTTTCCCACAAAGAGCAAGGTGAAAGGGTATAAAACGTCTCTCTCTTGTAACGAGATACCTTTTCATAATCCCTGCTACTCGGATACAGCTGTGGCTTAGGGGCTTTTTCGCACCATATATCGTCCAAAAGAGATATGTTTCTGTCTATTTCGTGAACACCTTTTTCAATTCGGTGAGGCTTGGATTTGGTAAAAAGGAATGACAAGGGGCTTTTATCAAAGCCGATTTTGTGTTTTGCTCCCGAAAGTACGCACATCAAGCCTGCCGAAAAGAAGCGTTGCACACACAGAACGACATCATAGTGTTGTTCTCTCACTCCTTTGATAATGCGAAACAGGTTGAGATACTTGTCTTTGCTCTTATCCCACACCCAAAGCGAGTTGATAAAAGGGTGATTGGCAAAGAGTGCATGATTGGGTGCTTTCACCACCAAATCCAATCGGGCATCGGGAAACTTATGATGCAGTTTCTCTGCAAGAGATGTAAGAAGTATCACATCGCCAATCGAAGCTGTTTGAATGAGAAGGATTTTTTCCATGTCAAAACAAAAACGCCGCTTTCGTCGGCTGAGCCTTTGAAGCGGCGTTGTACTCTTGTTTTTTATCAAAATTACTCAACAATCAAATTCCAGTTGTGAACATCTTCAAGTTCTCCCTCTTGAATGCCCTTCAACTGCTTGTACAATTTTGTACATACAGGTCCCGGTTCTGTACCATAGTCATACACCTTGCCTGTTCCTCTATCTACTATCTTTCCGATAGGAGAAACGACTGCTGCTGTACCACAAGCTGCCACTTCTTCAAACTCCGGCAACTCGGTAACAGGGATTTGACGTTGTTCTACTTTCATTCCCATATCTTCTGCCAACTGACGCAACGACATATTGGTGATTGAAGGAAGTATTGAGGTAGATTTTGGTGTGCAATAGGTGTTATTCTTTATTCCGAAGAAGTTTGCAGCTCCTGCTTCGTCAATGTATTTCTTTTCTTTTGCATCAAGGTAAAGCACGTTTGAGAATCCCTCATCGTGAGCTCTCTGTCCCGAACGCAAAGAGGCTGCATAGTTTCCTCCTACCTTCAATGTACCTGTTCCAAGCGGTGCTGCACGGTCTGCATCTTCCACAATTTGGATTTGAACCGGCTTGAAGCCTTCCTTAAAGTAAGGTCCGACAGGTCCGGCAAAGACAACGAACAAATATTCGTTCGCAGGCTTAACTCCGACTTGCGCTCCCGTACCGATAAGTAGCGGACGCAAATACAAAGATGCCCCACTGCCTGCAGGAGGTACAAAACGCTCGTTACGTTTTACCACTTCAACGCAAGCCTTCACGAACATTTCTTCGGGAACCGGTGCCATCATGACGCCTTCTGCCGAACGTATCAAACGTTTTGCGTTTTCGTATGGACGGAACAAACGAATTTTTCCATCGACGCCTCTGAATGCTTTCATGCCTTCAAAAGCCTCTTGACCATAATGCAAGCATGTTGCAGCCATGTGCATTGTTATTTCCTCAGAATCGGTATATTCCAATTCTCCCCATTTGCCATTTCTGTAATAGCAACGTACGTTGCAATCTGTCTTAAAGTAGCCAAATGGCAGGCTCTTCCAATCTATGTTGTTCATATCTGAATATGTTTTTAGAATGTTTTATTTTCTCGGGGCAAAGATACGGATTTATTTCTTAAATCTTACCTTTACTCAAAATAAATCTTGCTTTTGAGCCGAAATCACTCTATTTCAACAATCGGAATTTTGTTCTCAATATTTCGTTATAGGACATAAATCCTATAATAATACAAGCTATAAACCAGAAAGCCAAAGATGTTTCAGGGGCTGCAAAAATGCTGATACCAAATTGCATTTTCAAAACCACTACCGGCACAAGTAGAATTACAAAAAGCGCCAAAGACCCATACATTCGCCCTTTCAGAATTTTCAAAAGCTCGGTTCGATTGATTGTTTCATCGCTGCTTAGTTTCTTGAAACTTCTTTTTGACGACACCCTTGCGACTATTCCGGATGTCAAAATCATTGCCACAATAGCAAGTATCTCTATAATTTCCATGATGATGTATGAATTTAACTTTTTATCTTCTCTATTCGTATAGACAACAATTGCTTCCGTTTTGAATATTTGCCGCTGCAAAATATCCAATTGGTAACACAGCTACAAAGATAGTACATTTTGGCAAAAAGACGCCCCCTATTGCAAAAAAAATACACGGTTTTTACCTACTCTAAACACGGCTCTATCGCAACGCTTTGGCAAACTGATATTTATACAATCAGTTCTATTCTTTCAAAAAGAGTTCTTCGGGATATTCTACCTTACAAAGAAAAAGAGCTTTTGCCGGAACGCTCGTCCCTGCCTTGCAGCGGTCTTTGCATTCCATTATCTGAATAAATTCTTCCATTGTTATCTTACCCCTTCCCACCGCAAGCAATGTGCCGACCACCGCTCTGACCATATTTCTCAAAAATCTGTTTGCCCTGATTGTGAATACAAGTTCTCCGTCTTTCTCTTCCCAAAGAGCATCGGTCAATGTACATATATTATTATTGACTTGGGTGTGCAGTTTGCTGAAAGAGGTGAAGTCTTTGCGACCAATCAACAATGAGGCTGCTTGGTTCATCTTGTTGATGTCAAGTCTCCACGGATAGTAATAGCAAAAGGCGTCTTTGAACGGTTGCTTGGTTTGACTGACATGGTATTGGTACGTTCTGCCTTGTGCATTGAAGCGTGCATGGGCTTCGTCCTGCATGGGGTAAAGCCCATAAATGAGTATATTGTGGTCAAAATAGCGGTTTAATTTGCCTACAAGGTGGTTTCTTTCTTTCTTTGTGAGGGGAATATAGTCAAAATGGGCATAAAAATCGCTTGCATGAACGCCTCGGTCGGTACGTCCGCAACCTATAAGCACTATCGGCTCTCGGCAAAGGTGCATCAAAGCCTCCTGCAAGACTTGTTGCACGCTTGTCTGTCCATCTTGAATTTGCCAACCGTGGAAACTCGCTCCGTTATATGCCAAATGCAAAAAATACCTCATCGTTCAAATGTATTCTTTCAGATAAAAGAAAACCCGACCTACGAGAAGTCGGGAAGATTATGAAATATCCTTTGTAGCGCATAAGAGAATCGAACTCTTATTTGCAGAATGAGAATCTGCCGTCCTAGCCGTTAGACGAATGCGCCCCTCAATTTGCGTTTGCAAAGGTACAACTTATTTTGGTCTCTGCAAAATTTTTCGTTCTTTTCTTTCGCTCCGCAATTTCAAAAGGCTAAAAACCAAAGCATTGTAATACATATTATTTTTTGTTTTCATTATTTTGATTGCATCTTTTGGTATATCAGTAACCCCTTGTGGCTCACTCCTTCTATGTATTCTTCGTTTTCCGAAAGCCTTGCAGTATATATTTCCACAGGACATGATATATCGCTGCTTTCTATCTTCTTTTGCAACTCTTCTATGCTCATTTGGTCGATACGTCTTCCCAAAATCGTGATATCCATATCCGAATCAGAACGATAATCTCCCCTTGCCCTCGAACCCCTGAGAAGAACGTACTCAATCTTTTCATCTTGTGAGAACAGCTCTATGAGCTTTGCGAACTCTCTGTCCGTCAATCCGTAAGGCATAATTCTATTTTATTTGTGTGTAATCGTTTTTTGCAAAAGTAATCATTTCAAACAAAATTGCAAACTCCATACATTGATTTTATTTTCTGCCCTTGCAAAACTATCGCATCGCAATTCGTACCTTTGCAAGGCGAAAAAACTATCGACAACATGAAACTTGAAGTACCTTACACCGAAGAAGAAATTGCCCTTTTGAGCCATTGCGAACTCTGTCCACGCAAATGCGGTGTCAATCGCACAAAAGGCGAAAAAGGATTTTGCCGATGCGGAAGCGGAATTGAGATTTCGGCAATATGCAACCACAAAGGAGAAGAACCAATCTTGGTATCCGACAGAGGAATATGCAATGTATTTTTCTCTCACTGCAATCTGCAATGTGTCTATTGCCAAAACAAGCAAATATCTGACAATAAATCAGTTACCAAAACGCCGTTTTACTCCGACGAAACGCCGTTTCAGCAAAATAAAACGGCGTTTTATTCTGACAACACGGCGTTTCAAAAATTTGAAATGATTATAAACAAAATCAAGCAGGTATTGAGCGAGAGCGAAAACACGATAGGATTTGTTTCTCCGACCCATCAAGTGCCTCTGATGTGTGCCATAATCCGCCGCCTGCACCAAGAAAACATCTATCCCAAAGTAGTATATAACAGCAACGGCTATGATAATCCCCAAATCCTCAAACGCTTGGAAGGAATTGTAGATGTATATCTTCCCGATTTCAAATACTCCGACCCGAATTTGGCAAAAGAGCTATCACTTGCCGAAGACTACCCGCAAAAAGCGGCAGAAGCAATAAGCGAAATGTATCGCCAGAAAGGCAACAGCATACTTACCGACAGCAATGACAAGATTGAAAGCGGTCTTATTGTGCGACATCTTGTTCTTCCCATACAAGAGAAAAACAGCAAGGGAGTGTTGGACGCTCTTTGCGACATATCGCCGAACCTGACAGTCAGCCTGATGAGCCAATACGCACCCATAGAACACATGAAGCAAGACTACCTCAACCAACCATTGAAAAAAGAAGAATATGACCTGATTACCGACTATTTTTTCTCTATCGGACTTCACAAAGGCTTCTTTCAATCACTCCAATCGCAAAACAACCTCGTCCCCGACTTTGAAAAAGGCACTTGGAGCAGCAAAGAAGAATAACCATAACGTGAGTTCGATAAATATACTTTAGAATAAAGTAAGCTGTCTGTCATTTGAAATATCCACGGTCTGTACTCGTATGGTTGGTTTCTTTGGGAAGTAGCAGTATGCAGCTATA
>SFPR01000104.1 GCA_004551865.1 Bacteroidales bacterium | reverse complement strand
ATAAAACACAAGGCGGCCTCTAAAGCTTTCGTCTTCAATGTGCTGCACCTCCAGCACAATCCGTTCCAGGCTTTGCGCGGTCATTACAACGTCCGATGTAATGCTCTTGCTAAACGCCCCAGGCTCCGCCGGATTTACAAAGTCGAGATGCTCCAGGCAATCGCTTCCATGAAGGCAAAGGACCGCATTCAAAAAATCTACCGTGATCGACTCGTTTTCAGGAGTGCCGAAAAGCATCTTGAAAATGTTGTCGTTATAAATGTAGACATACTTGTAACGTTCCTTGTATTTTGCGATACACTCCGGGACATCGCCTCCCTGCTTATGCGTTTCGCAGATGTCCTTGAGCATGTTTGCGTACTGTTCTCTATTCACTAAATATCCTTTTGCCGACAAGCGGCGAATAGGCGACCGAGAATTCTCTATCACCTTGTTTTAAATTGCAGTTCACAAACAATTACCGGACAATCTTAGAGCACTTCTAACGCTGCCGATTATTATCGGCAATCGTTTGCAAACCAGTTTACGACATGGTTTTTACGTCCGCGTTTGCAGACGGTGCTCTACGTTGATAGCCACGGGGCCGGTTCCCCACAGGGCAACTGTCTCGATTTGCAAAGCGTCTATTTCGCAAAGGGAGACGACCTCAAGCAGATAGTGAAACTTCCTGCCCGAATCGAATACGCTGTCAGCAGGATTAATTATCAGCGGAAGAGAATATAGAAAACAAACTTTTATTGATGTGGAAAACCATTCAACCCTTAGAATTCTTGTGTTGCTCAAAACATTCCGCAAATCTGCTAAGAACGAACTCAAAGCACTAAAAAAATGTAAATTCACACATAAAATTAACACTTTTTAATGTATATTTTTAATATGGAACGCAAAATCATCGAAAAATTGATTGAATGGAAGAATTCTCCGTCACGCAAGCCACTGATTCTCCAAGGGGCACGCCAGACCGGGAAAACATACTCCGTCACCGAATTCGGGGCAAAATATTACTCCGACGTGATTTACTGCAATTTCGAACGAGACCCCGACCTTTCCTCCATTTTTTCAAACTTGGCACCAAGCCACATTTTGCCTAGACTGTCCGCCATCAAGCAAAAAAAAGTGATCCCTCGCGAAACTCTCGTGATTTTCGACGAAGTGCAGGCCTGCCCCGAAGCGCTCACATCGCTCAAATATTTTTGCGAAGAAGCTCCGGACATCCACATCATTGCATTGGGGTCGCTCCTCGGAGTTGCCGTCAATCGAAACCAGTATTCCTTCCCTGTCGGCAAGGTCGAAATCATAGATATGCACCCGCTGGATTTCGAAGAATTTTTAACCGCGCGCGAAGAAAATTTTCTCCTTGAGCAAATCAAGGAATGCTATGCAAAAAACAAGCCGCTCGAAGAAGCTTTGCACAAAAAGGCTTTAGAAGCCTATAGGGAATATCTTTTTGTCGGAGGCATGCCCGCCGCAGTCAGCAACTTTGTTCAAAATCATAATCCTCTCCAAACGGACATCATCAAGAACGACATTCTCGCGGCTTATCAAAATGACATGAGCAAATACAACAAGCAAAGCGAAATTGCCAAGACCCGACTCGTCTACGCAAGCATAGGAAAACAACTCGCTAAGGAAAACAAGAAATTCCAATACAGAGGATTAAAGCCCGGCGCACGAGCTAGCGAATTTGAAAACGCACTCGAATGGATTACCCTTGCCGGAATCGCATCTAAAGTTGCCCGCCTCGAGCATATGGCATTACCGTTCAAGGCAAACGCATCCGACTCTGATTTTAAGCTGTACATGAGCGACGTCGGCCTGTGTTGTGCATCGCAAAACGCCACGTACGATGACGTCGTCTACGAGAATCCGTTATTCAACGACTTCAAAGGCGGTCTTGTTGAAAATTACGTTTATACGCAATTAAAAGCCAACCATCTAGAAACGTATTACTGGAACGAGAACAATCAAAACGAAATTGATTTCATCGTTCGGCTAAAAAACAAAATCATTCCCATTGAAGTCAAGTCGTCAACTCACAACAAATCACAAAGTCTCAAAAGCTTTGTTTCAAAACACAAATCGCCCTACAGCATCCGGATATCCGCAAAGAATTTCGGCATTGAAAACGGAATCAAGTCTGTCCCACTTTATGCTGTGTTTATGATTAGGCGAAAAGAATCACATGTAATTTAAACCTTCACATCATCACAATAATTCATAGCAAACGCCATATAAATGAGATAGATGGAAATTTCCGTATTGTATTGACTATAAAAATCCATAAACTTGACAGAGTGCTTCTGATCAACAGGATCAAAATCATTTACCATGAACATAATTTTCAGTAATCGCTCAAGACGCATTTCAAATATGTCACGACTCGGATCAATCCTTTCTGGGATTTCTGAATAAGAAATCAAATTTTTCTTTGTGCCATGTTCTTTGATATAGGTCAAAAGGTCATCAATGGTTGAAGCATCTTTCCCTTGTGTCTTATCATATTTATTCGAGTCAAATATGACTGGTGGCTTCGATATGGGAACGCCTGCATTTTCTTGCACAAATAAAACGAGAATGTTATAGATATCTTCTACTTCCGCCGTTCCGATTGGAGGAATAAGTTTTGGAAAAATGTATCATCTTCTTGAATGTTATACCCACCGCGATGCGCAACTCTTTCGCTCCACAT
>SFPR01000103.1 GCA_004551865.1 Bacteroidales bacterium | reverse complement strand
TTGACGGTTTTCCTTACTCTTGGTCGGTAATATCTTGCAATATCACCTCCGCTACCTTGGTTCATTTACTTTCAAAGATCTAATTCCCTCTCTCCGACTGCCCCTCATTCTCTCACCCTGCTTACCTCGTCGTTTGGGATTGCAAAAGTACTGCCTTTTTCAATTCTGACCAAATATTTTGAAATCTTTTTTCTGCTCCAATACCTCAACTCCCTGATAATGACTAAGAAAAATTTTATTTAATTTTACTTGCTTTAGAGACTTTTGAGCGGTTTGGAGGGCTTTTCAGGCAGTTTTTGGGTCGGTTTTTGCTGTTTCGTTCAGAGCTTCGGCGGTTTTTTTGTGCTTTCGGGATAGAAATCATAGGCGTTATAGGAAGTACATGAAGGGTTCTATGGCGTACAATTCCTATTCATTATTCTGTTTCAAACAGCAGGGTTTGTAAGGGTGTTTGGTTCGAGGTTTCGGTGTTTTGTCGGTGGTTGTTGTCGATTGCGGCTTCGTATTGTTCTATGCACTTGGTTCTCAAGCGGCTTCGTTGTTGCATTCGCTCGCGTGCCATGGCTATCAGTTCGCTGTCGGCTTCGTCTTCTTCGGCAAGGCTGCGTTCAAACTCCCTCCTCTCCCATTTGATGTCGCTCCGTGTCATGTTGGGTGCAAGCAGTATAATACCGTGTCGCAGAAAGATGTTTTTGCACAGACGATAGATATTGCTATTGCGGTCGTTGTCGCTCTGCTTGCAAAATGCTGACGGATTGGAGGGTATGTTGGAAGCATTGATTTTTACTCCAAAAATGTCCGAAAACTCTCTCGGTGTCATTCCGAGTATGTGGCTGAGCCGTCCACACTCGGTTTTGTTCAACAATGGCTTGCCACTGCTGTCATAAATCACCTGATTGACCTGCATTCCCACCGTCCGACGCTTCTTTTCGAGAGTTTTCTTCCACTTGTCGGCAGAATATTTTGCGTGGAAGTAGATGTCGAACACTTCTCTTGTCAAGTCTTCGACCAATTCTTCGCTCCACTGCACACCGACAGCAACTCTCTGTCTGTTATGTGTTTCTTCTGCCATTGCAAGATTGTTTTCTATGTCGTTTTTCTAAACTATTTTCTAAACTAAACGCTTTGATATTCAAGCACAAAAAGCAAGATTTCAAAGCTCTTCAAGCTCTGTTTTTCTAAACTTTCTGCAAAACAAATATCATATAAGTTTTGCAAATATAACATTTTTGCGATTATCCGCCTGCTTTGTGCAGCCAAATTCTCTTGTCAAACAAAGCAAAAAAGCATTCAAAAACACAGTGATGATTTGCTTCAAAACTCCAATTCAACCCCTTGACATACAGAGCTTTGTCATAGTATCTTTGCATCGGTAAATCACTTGAAAAATTCTATTGAAACAAACAAAAAAAATGATTGATATGACAAATGTACAAAATCCGAAAAGCACAGTTTCTCAGAGCGACAGTCCTGTATCGCTCTTTGAGCTGCTTTCCCAAGAAAAGACAACCATCGACACCCTTGTCGAACCACTGCTTCCCTCCTGCGGACTTGCGGCTCTGATTGGCAGCAGCGACAGCGGCAAAAGCTGTTTGCTCCGACAACTCTCGGCATCGGTCGTTTCGGGAAAAGACTTCCTTGCGTGGAAAACCAATCCCAAACGACGAAAAGTCCTCTATGTCTCGACCGAAGACGACCGCGAAGCTGTTTCCTTCCTTGTTCAAAAACAAAACAAAACATGGCAGTTGGAAAACGAGCAATGCAAAAACATTCACTTTTTGTTTCACAACGAAAACATTTTGTATCAAATTCACAAAAACGTAAGCAATGACAACTACGACCTTGTTGTTATCGACTCGCTTGCCGACGTGATTTGCGGCGACATCAACCGAGCCGACATCGTTCGCGAACAGCTGCGTTTTTTCAACCTCCTCGCTCATCAACACAACTGCTTGATACTCTTTCTTCACCACACCAAGAAGTCGAGCGACAAAGAACAGCCCTCAAAACACAACGCAATCGGTTCGCAAAGCATAGAAGCCAAAATGAGATTGGTTATCGAACTGCGTCGAAACGCCAACAATCCCGACCTTATTCACCTGTGCATCGTCAAAGGCAACTATCTGCCAACCAACTACAAACAAGCCTCTTACGATTTGAAAATGGACGAAAACCTCTGCTTTGTTTACACCGAACAACGCACTCCGATAGAATTTCTTGCTCCCATAGAGAACTTGCAAATCCCCCGACGGCTTGCCGTTCCACAAGCTCGTCCTGTGATAACCGACGAACATGTCCGCCGCATTCTCAGCTTTGCCAAAGAGGGTGTGTCGAAACACGAAATTGCCCAAAAAGTCAATCTGTCAGTGAGTACGATTTACAAAATTTTGAAAAACTATTCGGACAAATTTGCCTGAGGTTTCTGTACTGTTTTTTTCTTTCTACCAAATTCTTCCCCCTTTAGGGGGGGAAGGTAGAAAGAAAAAAACAAGAAACCTGCGAAGAATAAATTATTTCATAGAAAGAATCGAAGAAAAAACAACAAAGACCATGAACGACAAAAAGACACAAAGATTATATCAAAATTCAAATCATTCGGAAAACAGCTCTGCCAAATCGGACAAGAAAGGGTTGCAGACTTCCGACAGAACAAATGAATTTGATACAAAACAAAAATATCAAAAACAAACAGCCGAAGATAGGGACTTGCCGATATTTTACACCGACGAAGTGTTGCAAATGCTCGACCTGAGCCGCTCAACGCTCTTTCGCATCAGACAAAAGCTCTTTGAAACGAAGAATCGTCGAAGCAAAACGCCGAATAAAAGAAACAAAAAGGCGTGGAAAAACCGCTACACGACCAAAGAGATTGAAGCAATAAAAGACTACCTCAAATCCCAAAATCCCTGCACTTGCCAAAACACAGAAACCACCGATAAAGAAGAAGATGCACAATAAAAACAAACACAAAGGGAAGGCTGCCTCTACTCTACATCTGATTTTTTGTCCTGCAACCTTCCCAGTTGATCAATAAAACTAATTAAACGTCAGCCGTTCCTCTCATGAAACAGCTTTGCAAAGGTACATCAATATAAAAAAAAAAATTTAAAAAATAAAAAAAAAAAAAAAAAAACGAACTTGCTTAATCCAAAAATTCATGTGCAATTATCGCTATCAATTAGACAAAACGAGCAGAAAGTTCATCTGTCCACAATGTGGAAAGAAAAGTCTCGTCCGCTACATCGACAGCTTAACAAACAGCTATTTGGAAAACCCTTTTGTGGGACGATGCGACAGAGAAGTAAAATGCGGATACCACTTTCCGCCAAGAAAAGCAGGCTTTTCAAATGAGCGATTTACGCATATAGTAAAACAAAGCAATAAAATATTAGCTCCTTGTGATTTTACAATCGACTTGGACAAGGAGGTCTTTATAAGACACCGAAAAGACAACGCTTTCTATGCCTTTTTGCAGACCATTGCCCCCTCGGAGGAGCGATTAGAGAGCGTCTGTCGGCTGTTCGATATAGGAAGCAGTCGCAAAGGAGGCGTCATCTTCTTTCAACAAGACCTTCTCGGACGCATACGCACCGGCAAAATCATGTTCTACGACCCCCTGAGCGGCAAACGCATCAAGCACCTCAACCCCCAATGGATACACACCAAGCTGCCACATTCGGACACATGGCAGCTCAGGCAATGCCTCTTCGGACTGCACACCACAACATCGACAGACAAAGCCGTCGGCATTGTCGAGAGCGAAAAGACCGCCATTGTGATGAGCCTCTTCTTTCCCGAAAGGCTCTGGTTGGCAACAGGAGGCAAGAACAACCTCAACACCTCCACCATTTCGGAAGTGCCGCGAGACACCATAGACATCTTTGCCGACATCGACGCACACGAAAGCTGGAAACAAAAGCTCCCTGCCTTGGAACGCAACACCGGCAAGCAGCTCCGATTAGTCGATTGGTTCACACCAAGGCTGCACCTTCTCGATGCCAAAAGCGACCC
>SFPR01000047.1 GCA_004551865.1 Bacteroidales bacterium | reverse complement strand
TGAAGTCTTTTTGAAAAAAGACGAAGTGTTAGCACACAAAAGACGAAGGATTAGCGAGCTTAAGTCTTCGTCTTTTTTCAAAAAGATGCAGTCTTATTTTACCCACACTAACACTTACTTTGCTTAAATCAGCACTTATTTTGCAAACACTTGAAACTCAAATACTTGTTAAACGCTCAAATACTCGCAAAAATCGACCCCGACACTGACCGACCCAAAAAAATCGCCGGCATTTCGGCTTAAGAGACCGCCAAATGTTAAATAATTTGCTTATGGAAACTTAATCAGTGTTGCGAAATACAAAACGATAGCAATATTTCTCCGAACAGATGACAAACAGTAGAGAAGTAACGCTTTTGCCCTTGCAGGGCGAAAATGATTTGACGCGATTAACTCGGGGCGACGCTGACCGCTCTGCCCCGAGCTAAGTGCTTTTAGGCTTTCAGCCCGAAGAATACAGCCTTTCTATCGGAATCTACAAAATTATGCTTAAATTTGCGGAGTGGAATTAAGAGAGGATTGTTTTGAAAGAATAGCACACCCTACGCCCCGCAGGGGCAGCCTGCACACAGCCCTACGTAAAGCGAAGCGACACGTAGGGGTAAACGGCAACAAAATATATTCGCCCTGCAGGGGCAAAAGCGTAACTTTACTATAAACTACACCTATTCTCTACCGTCAATCCGAAAATGCCAATGTACAGATGTATCAAAATCCTTGGGAAATTGCACGATTAGAGCAAAATTTTATATCTTTGCAAGCAGATAACAAAACTATAAACAGAAAGGAGACAGACAGATAGCAAAATAGAAGTACGATTTATTGAATTTTATCAGACATATTAAAGCGTTTTTGCTTACAATAAGTTGTTTGAAACCTCGAAAATTTCAAATTATCTACTAAAATTGTAAAGCAGTAAACGCTCACGAGAATATCGTGGGCTTTACTTGTTAGTAGATAAGGTAGTTTCGAGGACCTCAAACAACAATAAGAGTAAAATAAAGTCCCACGACTTTTTTATGTCCTTGCCAACATAAAATCATTTACAAACAAACAGAGAAAAAAGAAAACATACCGCCATTTGGGACTTGGGCAGTAGAGGGACATAAATACGAGAATAATACTTTATGACAAGCGAAGACGAGTTACACATATACTTCAACACGAGGGACGAATTGCTTGACGTACCCTTGCATGAAGTAGTCTATTTTGAAGCGGAGGGTAATTGGACACTGATATACTTTGCCAACGGCATACAATCGCAAGTGTTGGCATCGCTCAGTGCAATAGAAGTCCTCATTGGCGAGAGCATCAAGCGACAAAACAATCAACCCCATTTGCAGTTTATCCGCATCGGCAGACGCTACATCATCAATATGGACAAGATACACCATATCGACTTGCAGAAGCACAAGTTGGAACTCACCGATTTCAGGTTTGAGTTTACGTACGAGTTGAGCATATCTAAAGAAGCACTCAGAAAATTAAAAGACACATACAAACCAGTAAAGCAATGAAATACATAATAGGACGCGAGGGCAATCAGAAGACCCCCATATACGACAAGAGCGTATCGAGACAACACTTAGAAGTAACCCCTTTGGGAGATGGACGATACCATATCAAAAACATAGGCAGGAACGGCACAAAAGTAAACGGACTGAACATAGACGAGACCACGGTCGAGGTCACAACACCACTGCAACTCGGAGCAAGCTACAAAACAACCTTGCAGCAACTGCTTCAACTGCCCGAGCCGCCTGAAACGGTCGATATATCACATCTTGAAGGCATTTATAAACGTTTCACCACCGACAAGGCACGCCTGAGACGAGACCAAATGAAGCCGACCTATTATCGATACTTGGCGACAGCCAGCCTTCCGTTCATTGGTTTGCTTACCATTTTGTTCAAAGAGTTGTTCAAAGGCTTTGAATACATCAACACCATACTCATCGTATCCGTATCCATACTCGTTCCCATAGGCATAGGACTGTTGATTTATTCAATAAGCATTCAGAAACGAATAACCCAAGAAGTACCCGAAAGAGAGAACGCATTGATTAACAAGTTCAAGATAGAATACATCTGCCCCAAGTGCAAGAAATTCTTGGGCGACCAACCTGTCGAAGCACTGAGAAAGCAAGGCAAATGCCCATACTGTCAGACAAAATGGAAATAAGAAAGCTGCAATAAAGAAATGAAAGATAACAAACAATCAATAAGGAAACAAAATAAAGAAATATGAAAGTAAAAAGAGTATTGATGATGCTTGTAATGTTTGCAAGCATTGCGGCACAAGCCCAAGACTATGATGACGAATGCCAAGATATGCTAAGACGAATGAAAAAAACATACGTCGAAAGAGGAGAGGAAGACGCTTTGAGACAGCTTGAGCTACTGTGCGGAAGCTGCGATTCAAGTATATGTTCCGAAGCGAGAGCATGGCTCAGAGAGCAGAATAACGATAACGATAACAATAACGATAACGATAACGATAACAATAACGATAACGATAACGATAACGATAACAATAACAATAACAATAACAATAACAATAACGATAACGATAACGATAACGATAACGATAACGATAACGATAACGATAACGATAACGATAACAATAACAATAACAATAACAATAACAATAACTCCTCATTTAACGAGCAAACCTTTAACGTGAATGGTGTAGAGTTTAAGATGATAAAGGTAGAGGGCGGAACATTCAGCATGGGAGCGACCTCGGAGCAAAGCAGTGATGAATTCGATAACGAGAAGCCTGTTCACAGCGTTACCCTTTCGGACTACTATATGGGAGAGACCGAAGTAACGCAAGAGCTGTGGGTGGCAGTAATGGGCAGCAATCCTTCTTGGTTTCAAGGCGACAATCAGCGACCTGTGGAGAGCGTAAGTTGGAACGATTGCCAAAAGTTTATCAAGGAGTTGAACCGACTGACGGGAAAGAAATTTCGACTTCCGACCGAATCCGAGTGGGAGTATGCAGCAAGAGGAGGCAAGTATAGCAAAGACTATGTATATAAGTACAGCGGCAGCAACAATGCCGACGAAGTAGCGTGGTACGATGATAATAGCGGCAGAACGAATAGCGGCAGGACCTACCCTGTCAAGACCAAGAAAGCCAACAAGCTCGGCTTGTATGACATGAGCGGCAACGTATGGGAGTGGTGCAACGATAGGTATGGAGACTATCAGAGCAATTCTCAGACCAATCCAACCGGACCGTCGGAGGGTAAGTACTGCGTTATTCGTGGTGGCGGCTGGAACTACTTCGATAGGTATGTGCGCGTATCCTATCGCGACTACGGCACTCCCGGCTCCCGCGCCTTCAACGGCGGTCTCCGCCTCGCCCTCTGAGTTTACCACAAGGTAATCCGCCAACGTTTTAAGCCCGGAAAGGGAGGAAGCGAAGGGAGAGGGGCGGTCGAGCGGAGCCGACAGCCCTACGACCGAAGCAAAAAACATCGGTTTTTGGCGGTCATTTTTCGGGGATTTTGTCCGAATAAGAGCAAGAGTTGGTCAAGTAAAACGGCTATTTGGTGGATTAAAGTCCCCTGTTGAAACAGTAAACTCAAAAACGCTTGTTGTGGGGAGCAGTTTGATGTAATTTTGCAAGTGTAAACAAAAAAAACAAGTGTAAACAAAAAAAACATTATCGACATGAATGCAAAAGATGAACAAACCCAATTAGTAGATGAGCAATCTCAAATCATCGAAGAGACAGTGAATGAAGAACAAGAGACAAGCCAAGAGAGCAAGCGAAGCTCGCGAGTAAAGAAAGTGGCAGGAGTAGCAGGCGTGGCGGCAGCAGGAGTAGCAGCGGGAGTAGTGTTTACTTCTATGGCAAGCGGAGACAATCCCGAACCGACCACACATGCAGCACATACGGCAGTTCCTGCAGGCAATGCCGAACAGAGCACACAAGCAGACGCAGCACAAGCAACACATACGGCAGTTCCTGCAGGCAATGTGAAAGTAGCCGAAGTATCAGACGACATGAGCTTCGATGAAGCCTTTGCCTCGGCAAGGAAGCAAGTAGGAGCAGGCGGAGTATTTGAGTGGAGAGGCAAGCTTTATGGCACATATTACAAAAACGAATGGGACAATATGTCACAAGCAGACAAAGACCAATATGCAGCCAACGTTTTCGGCACACCGCAAGCGAAAGTACACCAGACCAACACCCAAGACCAGCCACAGCAAGACGTGGCAGAAGATACAGATGCAGAACAGAATACGAACGTACAGAAAGTATCACATCAAACCAACAATCAGCAAGACAGGGCAGAAGCAGGCTCGGGCGAAGACGGCAGATATAATATCCAACAAGTCTATGGAGTAACGACTGTAACCGACAACGACGGCAACCCTATGACCATGGTGGAAGCAAAAGTAAACGGACACAACGCAATACTCTGCGACATCAACCAAGATGATAAAATTGACTCCATGGCTATTGACGCAAACGACGACGGTCAAATAACACAAGACGAAATAATCCCCGTTCCGCAAGGAGCAGTTTTAGTTTCGGAGCTTGGTTGCGGAGTTTCGGAGACGCAACCGGTTTCGGGAACAGACATGAGCGATGTGGCAGAAGGCTTACTATAGTAGTGAAACAACAATAAGATACTAAGGCAATGAGCAAAAGTGTAAGAGTATTCTGTCCAAGCTGCAAGACACTGTTGGACGTACCGGAAGAACTTCAAAAGACCAATGCCCGCATTTTGTGTCCGCAGTGCCGGTTTCAAGCACCCTTCAACTCGTATGGCAAGTTCGGCTCACCCTACTCGGAAGCAAACAACAACAGCCAAGGCGAAACCACCACCACAGACAACGAGACCGAAACCGACGTGATAGAAAACCACAAGCACACACTCAGCCAACAAGCCTTTCTTGTACGCAAGAGCGACAACATGAGAATCCCTTTGCCGAGAGGCGTTATCACTCTCGGCAGAGAGAAGCTCAACCCCGACGACATATACATCTCACGCCAACATTCACAGATAGAACACCGCCAAATCGGCACACACATCGACTATGTATATAGAGACATAGGAGCAAGAAATCCTACACACATCAACGGCAAAGCCATAACCATAGAAACCAAAGTACTCCTCAGGCACAAAGACGAACTAAGCATAGGCAAGACAAGCTTTATCTTCTGCATAGAAGACAAAGACGAAACCCAAACCATTTAGACAGACAACAATATGGAAACAAGAATAAAGAAAGCAGTTTCGTTCAGCAACATAGGCGAAAGGAACAACCAAGAAGACAGCCTCCGCTACGCACAAGACAGCACAGGGACATACAAACCATGGTTCATCTTGTGCGACGGCATGGGCGGATACGACAAAGGAGAAGTGGCGAGCCAAACAGTATGCGAAGCACTCTCGGATTATTTTGACAAACACGCGGAAGAAAGCAAAGAAATAAACGAAGACTATTTCAACCAAGCATTAGACTACGCCTACGAGCAGCTGCACAAGAAAGACGTAAGCCAAGACACAAGGAAAATGGGAACAACGCTCACCTGCGTTTATTTCAGCAGCGAGGGAGTATGGTGCTTTCATATTGGCGACAGCAGGATATATCATATCAGACCAAGCAAATACAACAAAGAAGAAGGAACAATGGGACTGATGTTTCAGACCATAGACCACTCCTTGGTCAATTCATTGCTGCGAGCAGGAGAGCTGACAGAACAAGAAGCACGCAACTACCCGCACAAGAACATCATCACAAGAGCCATGCAACCCAACGACAAACACAGCAAGGCAGACTACCGCTTGGAAAAAGACATAGAACCCGGCGACTACTTCTTTCTCTGTTCGGATGGAGTGTTGGAACAGTTGAGCAACGAAGAACTATGCAGCATATTGGCAGACCAAGAGAGCGATACCGAAGCCAAGCTCACAGCGATAGAAAACGTATGCAAAAGAGGCACAAAAGACAACCACACCTGCATACTTATCGAAATAGGCACAGCAAACGAAACCCGACCGCAAGAACCTGCAAAGCAACAGACAACACATTCGGAAGAACAAATCCAAGCAGAAGAGGCAGAAATAAAGAAAGAAGAGAAAGAGAAAAAGAAAAAGACAGTCATCAAGATATTCAGGAAAGTACACATATTCAAGAAAGGCAAACCACAAACGAACAACCATATCACGATTTGTCTTATAGCCATTGTGATAATCCTTGTAGCACTGCTGCTTGTGGCGATAAAGTACATGAACAAATAGAAAGATAGAAGACCAATCTCGAAACAGACCCGACCAAACAATGGAAGAGACACAACACATAGAAAGCGACAGCTCGGCACTGAAAGTATCGACAGGCATAACACTCTGCAACGGCAGGTATGAACTGATGAAATTCCTCGGCAAAGGAGGCTTTGGCATCACCTATTTGGGCAGGCACATACTTCTGAACAAATATGTAGCCATCAAAGAATACTTTCCGAAAGACAACTTTCGCCGAGAGAGCAACGGCATACAAGTAAGCTACAGCGACAAGAGCGTAGCACGCCGCAACATAGAGAAGTTTTTGAAAGAAGCAAAAACGATGGCAGAGCTGAACCACGAAGGAGTGGTGAAGGTGAACGACGTGTTTGAAGAGAACAACACAGCCTACTATGTCATGGACTACATAGAAGGCAAGAGCTTGGCAGAGCAACTACCCATAGCACAAGAGCAGGCGTTAGCATATATCAAGCAAGCAGCCGAAGCCTTGCAATACGTACACACCAAAGGCATACTCCACTTGGACATCAAGCCTGCCAACATCATGATAAACCAAAGTGGCAAGGCAGTATTGATAGACTTTGGCATATCGAAGCACTACGACAGCGAAGGCAAAGGCACAAGTTCAAGCATACAAGGCTACTCTTCGGGCTATTCACCCATAGAGCAGATGACCCCGGGCGGATTGAAGCAGTTCACACCACCGACCGACATCTATGCCCTTGGAGCAACGCTCTACAAGATAATCAGCGGCACAACCCCGCCCACCTCCACCGACTTGGCAGACGAAGAGACTCTCAGCCGTCCCGAAAACATGAGCAGGGAAGTCTTCGGTTTTATCAACAAGTGTATGCAACAAAAGCGGAAGGACCGCCCGCAAACCATGAGCGAAGTCCTCGGACTTATAGAAGCCCTAAGCGGAGATAAGCCCAAGCCGAAGCCCAAGCCGAAACCCAAACCCAAGCCAACTCCGAAGCCTGAACCGAAGCCTGAACCGAAGCCAAAGCCTAAACTGGACCCTAATCCAAACCGGAGAATTATCAGAATAATAGCTATGGTTGTTTTGATAATTGCTGTTGTTGTGTCTGTTGTCATGTTAGTGAAAGACTGCTCCGGCGGAGGAACGGAAACAGCCACAGAAACGCTGACAGAAACGCCGATAGCAGAGACATTGTCAAAACAACTGCAAGAAGCTAAAGCCAAACAGCAAGCCGAAGAGCAGGCAAGACAAAAGAAGTTGCAACAAGAAGAGCAGGCAAGGTTGCAAGCCGAGAGACAAACAAAAGAAGCAACAAGAAGAGCAGGCAAGGTTGCAAGCCGAGAGACAAAAGAAGCAACAAGAAGAGCAGGCAAGGTTGCAAGCCGAGAGACAAAAGAAACAGCAACAAGAAAGGGAAGCGAATTTCAAGTCGTACAAGAGCCGTGGAGACTTTTACTTCAATGAATACTTTGACACGGGAGACTCCCAAGCAAAGCAAAAAGCGAAACAAAATTATGCCAAGGCATTGCAGTACAAGGAAGATGTCACTATACGAAAGAGATATAATTCTTTGTAAGACAAGCCAAGAGAGATGAAAAGAATGAAAGTAAAAAGAGTATTGATGATGCTTGTAATGTTTGCAAGCATTGCGGCACAAGCCCAAGGCTATGATGACGAATGCCAAGATATGCTAAGACGAATAAAAAAAACATACGTCGAAAGAGGAGAGGAATACGCTTTGAGACAGATTGAGCTGCTGTGCGGAAGCTGCGATTCAAGTATATGTTCCGAAGCGAGAGCATGGCTCAGAGAGCAGAAGAACAAAAGCAGGAACAATAACAATAACAATAACAATAACAATAACAATAACAATAACAATAACAATAACAATAACAATAACAATAACAATAACAATAACAATAACAATAACTCCTCATTTAACGAGCAAACTTTTACTGTCGATAGTGTAGAGTTTAAGATGATAAAGGTAGAGGGTGGCACGTTCAGTATGGGAGCTACCTCGGGGCAAACCAATTATGATAATGACGAGAAACCTGTTCACAGCGTTACCCTTTCGGACTACTATATGGGAGAGACGGAAGTAACGCAAGAGCTGTGGGTGGCAGTAATGGGCAGCAATCCTTCCGAGTTCACAGGCGACAATCAGCGACCTGTGGAGTACGTAAGTTGGGACGATTGCCAAGAGTTTATAGAGAAGTTGAACAGCCTGACGGGAAAGCAGTTCCGTCTTCCGACCGAAGCCGAGTGGGAGTATGCAGCAAGAGGAGGCAAGCATAGCAGAGGATATAAGTACAGCGGAAGCAACAATGCCGACGAAGTAGCGTGGTACAATGGTAATAGCGGCAGCAAGACCCGTCCTGTCAAGACCAAGAAAGCCAACGAACTTGGCTTGTATGACATGAGTGGCAACGTATATGAGTGGTGCAACGATTGGTATGGACGCTATCAGAGCTATTCTCAGACCAATCCAACCGGACCGTCAGAGGGTGAGCGCCGCGTTCTTCGTGGTGGCAGCTGGGACATCAACGATAGTTGTGTGCGCGTATCCTTTCGCAGCATCAACACTCCCGACTACCGCAGCATCAACCGCGGTCTCCGTCTCGCCCTATGAGTTTACCACAAGGTAATCCGCCAACGTTTTAAGCCCGGAAAGGGAGGAAGCGAAGGGGAGAGTGGCGGTCGAGCGGAGCCGACAGCCCTACGACCGAAGCGACACGTGGGGCTGATTTTTGAAGCACTATTTGGCGGATTATTACTTTGATTTGAAAAAATATCTTATCTTTGCAGCACAAAAGTTGCTTTTTGTGCCGATAGTTGAGGAAAGTGTGGGGTCGGTTGTGAGCTTTGATTTGGAAGAGACGTGGGTTTGTCAGAGTTTTTTGAGGCAGGGGAAGGGGCTTTTGTCAGTGTGTGAATTTAAGTGTAATATTCATTCTAACAAAAACAGTAATTTTATGCAAAATATACCATTTGACAGGGCATTGGTCGATGAGATTGTTGCCAAAAACAAGATTAAGAGCGTCGGAGCTGCTTCAATCAGAGAGGTCAAGAAGATTATTGACGATGTGGAAGCTGCAACGGGTGAGAAGTTCGTGAGAATGGAGATGGGTATTCCCGGACTTCCTGCGGTACAAATAGGTGTTGATGCCGAAATTGAGGCTTTGAAAAACGGTTGTGCGGCAATCTATCCCGACATTTACGGAACGAAGGAGCTTAAACATGAGACTGCGAGGTTTGTGAAGAACTTTCTTGATGTGGAAGTGCCTGAAGATTGTTGTGTGCCTACGGTGGGAAGTATGCAGGGTAGCTTTGCTGCTTTTATGACGCTTGCCCGCTTGGACGCAAAGAAGAACAAGATTTTGTTTATCGACCCCGGCTTTCCTGTTCAGAAGCAACAATGTGTTATTTTGGGTATAGAGACCATTCATTTCGATGTGTACGACTATCGTGGCGATAAGTTGGAGGCAAAGTTGGAACAGTATCTTTCTTCGGGTGAGGTTGCTGCAATAGTCTATTCGTCTCCTAACAATCCGGCTTGGTTCTCGTTTAACGAACAAGAGCTTCAAATCATTGCCAAAGTGGCAAATCGTCATGATGTTGTGGTGGTTGAGGACTTGGCTTATTTCGGAATGGATTTTAGAAAGGATTATTCCAAGCCCGGAGTTCCTCCTTTCCAACCGACGGTTGCAAAATGGGCAAAGAAATTCTTGCTCATGATTTCGGGAAGCAAGGCTTTCTCGTATGCAGGTCAGCGTATTGCGGTTACTATTCTTAGTCCGGAGTTGTTTGATTACAAGACCGATTACATGAAAAAGTACTTCACACAGGATTGTTTCGGAAGGGCTTTGATTTTCGGTTCGCTTTATGCTTTGACTTCGGGAACGGCTTTCTCTCCTCAGTTTGCTCTTACTGCTATCTTCAAGGCTTGCAACGACGGAACGTACAACTTTGTTGAGCCACTCAGAGAGTATGGCAACAAGGCAGAGAGAATGAAGAAGGTATTGGTCGAAAATGGTTTCAAGATTGTGTATGACAAGGATATGGACGTTGATGTGGCAGACGGATTTTACTTTACGTTCTCTTATCCGGGATATAGCGGAGAAGAGTTGCTCAGCGAGTTGGCTTACTATGGCGTAAGTGCCATATCGTTGAGGATTTGTCGCAGCGAAAGGTTGGAGGGAGTGAGAGCTTGTGTGTCTTTGGTTCCTCATCAGATGATACCTGTGTTTGAACAGAGAGTTAAGAAATTCCACGAAGACCACCCTCTTGCAACAAAGTAAGTATAGAATTGGAATAATACTTTTCCATGACTTTTTATTGACGGCGTTTTGCTTTTGCAGGACGCCGTTCCATTTTTGCAAAATGGAGGTCGGATTGATTGTTCTCGGATTTTGAACTTGTCTTGTTTTTGCCACAATTTTTTTGTCTTTCTTCGATTTTTGTTTCTCTGTTTGAAATTTATTGGCTATCTTTGTCGCTTGTATGGCTCTTTGTTGCAAGCCGTGCGACAAAAAGCAGTTTTTGTGTTTTACAAGATAGGTAAAGTAAGATGATTCATAAGATATTATACTATAATGGCAGTGCGATAAATTACCAGTATGAGGGGAGTGGAGAGGAAACGTTGGTGTTATTGCACGGATTTATGTTCGATTTGAGAGTGTGGGCTCCCTTGGTGTACGACTATATGAAGCAAATAAGGGTTGTGGCGATTGATTTGCCGGGTTTTGGCGAGAGTGATTGTTGTTCAGATGTGCATTCAATGGAGCTTATGGCAGATGTGGTGAAGGCAGTTTTGGACGATTGTGGCTTGGACAAGTGTGTCTTGGCAGGACATTCAATGGGCGGATATGTGGCATTGGCTTTTGCCGAAAAGTATCCCTATATGCTCAAAGGGCTTTGCCTGATTAACTCCCATGCATTGGCAGATAGCAAGAACAAATTGCAGATAAGGCAGCGAATGTGCGACATTGTCTCTGCCAATCGTGCCGGTTTTATTGTCGATTTTATCCCCAAGTTGTTTGCAAGCTGCAATCGAAAGTCGCTTGCCGACAGTATAAACGATTTGAAGGACTATGCGATATGCACAAGTACCGACGGAATACTCGCTACTATCAAGGGAATGATGCAACGTCGCTCGAGGATAGATGTTTTGCAATCTATGGAAGTGCCGGTGTTGTTTGTGTCGGGCAGGGAGGACGAAAGGATAGATTCGGACATTGTCATGGTTCATGCGGCAATGACACCGTTTTGCGAACTGCTGATGTTGCCAAATGTAGGACACATGGCACACGTTGAGGCAAAGGATATTTTGAAGCCGCGTTTGCTTTCGTTTGTCCGTATCTGCTTTGGATTGTAGAGAGACTGACATCTGATGAGGGATTTTACCAAGGGAAGCATCGGCTCGGGGTTGTTCTTGTTCGGACTGCCCATTGTTGCCGGCAATTTGTTCCAACAGTTGTACATGTTTGTCAATAGTGCGATTGTGGGGCGATTTCTTGGTGATGTGGATTTGGCTGCAGTGGGAGCGGTTTATCCTATTGTGTTTTTCTTTGTCTCTCTGATTATCGGAATAGGCTCTGCCGGTGGGATCGTAATCTCACATCTGTTTGGTGCAAGGCGGCACGATTGTC
Organism: Bacteroidales bacterium; assembly: GCA_004551865.1. Classification (GTDB taxonomy): domain Bacteria; phylum Bacteroidota; class Bacteroidia; order Bacteroidales; family P3; genus Onthomorpha. The sequence goes on along the minus strand of SFPR01000047.1, from coordinate 16,824 downwards.
TGCCGATTGCGATAAGTACGTTTTATATCTTTTCTTTGGTTGTGGGAGTTGTGGTCTGCTCTTTGGGGGTTGTGCTTGCTCGCTTTACCTTTGAGCATTTGGGATTAAGTCCCGAGGTGTGCAGTGCGGCAACTGCCTATATGAGGGTGTATATGTTGGGAATGTTTTTTTCGTTTTGCTTCAACAGCTTGGTCAGCGTCCTCAGGGGGTTGGGAGATAGTAAAACACAACTCTACTATCTCATTGGTGCAAATGTTCTCAATGCTTTGTTGTCATACCTCTTTGTCGTGTGCTTGGATTATTCGTTGGTTTCGACAGCGTGGGCAAGCGTGATTAGTCAGTTGTTGGCATTTGTTTTGCTTTGGATCAAAATTCAAAGGACAAATATCTACATGAAAGTGCGACCTCTTCCCAAGTATTTCGATTTGTCTTACTTTAAGGAGATTGTCCGCATTGGTTTGCCTACGGGCATTCAACAGTCTGTTGTCTCTCTTTCTCAAATCCTTATCTTGGGCTTGGTGTCTGCTTTCGGGACAGGGGTTCTTGCTGCCTACTCTGCCGCAAGCCGCATAGAGTCGGTGGCAATGATTTTTGTGTTGAACTTTTCTACTGCACTGACAACCTTTGTCGGTCAGAACTTCGGGGCTGGCGAGAAGTTGAGAGTGCGAAAGGGGTTGTTCTTCTCTCTGAAAATGATGTTGGCTCTTTCTATTGTTACATTTGTTGTGTTTTTCTTTGGCGGTAAAGTTCTTTTGGGATTGTTCTCCGACAGTGAGGTGGTTTCTTCTGTGGGAGGCAGCTATTTGTTTATTGCAGGTGCGTTTTGGTTTCTTTTTGCCGTGATGAATGTCTTTACTTCCTTTTTCAGAGGTGTTGGGTTTACTTTTGTACCTATGGTTGTTTCGGTGGCGGTGTTGCTTGTTGTCCGTCTGCCGCTTTCTTATGTTTTGTCGTTGTCTTACGGCACAGACGGAATATGGTATGGCGCACCACTATCTTGGTTTATCGGAGTTGTGATATACCTTGTTTGCTATGTCAAGTCTCATTGGGAAAGGAGAAAACCTCTCAAAGCTGTTCTTTCAGTTCTTGTTGTGCTGTGCTTTATGGGAGGAGGAAAGGTTATGTCGCAGGATTTTTGTTCCGACTATCTTAGTCCGTTGAACATAAAGCTGTCAAGTTCGGGACACTTTGGTGAACTGAGAACCAATCACTTTCATTCGGGAATAGATTTGCGTACAGCAGGAAAGGAGAACCAAGTTGTGATATGTCCATACGACGGGGAAGTGTCTCGAATTAAGGTTCAAGTTTATGGAGGCGGCAAAAACCTCTACATCAATCATACAAACGGATATACAACCGTCTATATGCACTTGAACGATTACTATGGCAAAATTGGCGAATATGTAAAGAATTATCAGTACAGCCACAAGTGTTATGTCTTTGACCACACTCTGCCAAAGGGAACGATAAAGCTCAAAAAGGGAGACACTATTGCTCTGAGCGGAAACACAGGTTCTTCGGGAGGTCCTCACCTGCACTATGAGATAAGGAACACTGCCTCTCAGATAACGATAAATCCTATTTTGAAAGGACTGAATTTGCAAGACACCATAGCACCAAGATTGTATGCTTTCAGGCTTCTTGCAGCCGATTGTTACTCTCATATCGAAAACTGTATGGAAGAAGACTTGCTTGTGAACCTTTCTTCGGACACTTGTTTCAAAAGCGGAGATACTATTTGTGCAAGCGGAAACTTCTATCTGTGCATTGAGGCTTACGACCGCTCATGCGGCTCTACCGAGCGTAACGGAGTGTATGACACAAGGGTGTATGTTGATGACGAATTGCTCTTCCGCTTCAATAATGCTTCTTTCTCTTTCGACAACTCACGATATGCAAATGCCATAATTGACTATGCTTATTTGCAAAGGACAGGTAGGCGAATGCTGTGGACCAAGCAGTTCCCTTCTTTCAAGCTCAACAGTCTCTCTTATTCTGACAAAGGTGTCATATCGGTTGAAAACAACAGTTTCAAGCGAGTAAGGATATTCCTTTGCGACGAAAAAGACAACCGACAAGAGTTTGAATTTGTTTTAAGAGGCAGTTTGCAAAACCCGAACATACAGCTGATTAACTCTCTCAACCTTTTGCAAAACCAATCCGGAGAAAAGAAAGAAACTTATCTTTTGTTGTGGAACAAAATCAACGAGATAACGTTTGCTGACATGAGTTCGCTAACCACAAAAGCCAAAAGCATATACGAAGATATCGACATAGAATATAGTGCAAAGCAGGGAAAGTACTCAATGGTGCATACAATAGGAGATAAGTCAGTGCCGATACACAAGGCTGTAACTCTGAGGATAAGATATAATGATGCTCTCATTCCTTTCAAGAACAAAGCTCTTGTGGTATCTCATGGCAAAAACGGCACAAAGGCTTCTGTCGGAGGAAAAGTGGTGGGCAGGGACGTGGTTTGCTCAATCAGCAATTTCGGAACTTATTCTGTCGAGATAGATACCATAGCTCCGCGATGCAAGCCTCACAATTTTACCTCCAACAAGCCGTTAAAATCAAATCGAAGTACGGTAGAGGTCAAAATAAGCGACAATCTTTCTGGTATTTCGACCTACAACGCCTACATTGACGACAAATGGGTGTTGGCAGAGTATGACGGCAAGAGCGGAAGGCTCATCATCAAAGCATCGGAGTTTACAAAAGGCAGACACAGCCTCCAAATCAGACTAACCGATGCCAAAGCCAACAGCTCCATATTCAATTATGTGATAATAAAGTGAGTTCTATTCTTTGCCAAAATGGAGCTTTATTCACCCCGATTGATATTTTGCAATCCGGAATGGAAGTTCTATATTTTTGCAACAAAAAAAGCATCCTTGCGGCGGCTGTTTCTCAACACTCTTGCAAGGATGCACACTTCTGATATATGGAAAATTTGCAATAATCAAGCCTTATTGCACGGCTATTACTTTTGTCGGGTTAATCCATGTGGAGAATTTGTATTGTAGTTTGCCGGCGTGGTCATATACACGGCACTCTCCGTTGTTGGTGTAGTCTTTTGCATCGGTCAGGTAGATGTGATTGTCGTCCGAACTGATGTGATATGGAGTCATAAGTCCTGAGATGTCTTCGCTTTCGGGAGAGATGAATTGTTGAGGTGTGTCGGCAAGGTTGTCAAGTGGCAGATACATGATGTAGGGTTTGAGGTTGTTGTCGGTATAGGTGTAGATGAGTTTGTCTCCACAGAGAGTAAAATCGTTTACTATCACATTTGCTCTTTGTTCTACTTCCAAGGTTGTGGCGTTCAGGCGTATGAGTTCGCTGTCTTTGTATGAAGATGTGGCATAGTCGTATGTGCCTCTTTTTTGAAAGATGATTGAGCTTCCGCATACTTCTATTCGTCCGGGATTTAGAAAGCCTTCTACTTTGCTTATCAGGCTCAGGTCATCGGGGTCGAGAACCGAAATGCTGTTGTCGAAGTTCGGGTAGTCCAGTCCGCCTGTATTTGCCACAAAGAGTTTGCCTTGACATATCGCAATGGCTTCGGGGTTGCGTCCAAAGCTCTTTGCTGTCTTTTCTATCTTGTATGTGGAGGCATTTATCTTGTGAATGTTTCCGTCAAAGCAGCTCAGATAGACATAACCATTGCTGTATGCAAGGCAGCGTGGTTGAGGATTGTCGCTTTGGCTTATGGGAATGAGGGCAAGACGTCTGCACGTTGCCTTGTCTGCCACCATGACGCAGTTAGAACCACATACTGCTATAAAGAGTTTGCCTTCGGCTTCTATCATGTCGTTGGCTGTTTCGCCCAAGCCTGCAGAGTTTACTTGCAAGAACAGGTCTGTTGTCGTTTGTCGGCTTTCGATGCTGTAAAAGTCAATAGAAGAGTTGTTTCTGCCATACAATCCTTCGCACAGAACGTACAATCCGTTGTGTAGGACGGTGTCGGGCGAGTTCGGATCATCTTCTTTGTCTTCGCTTTCGTTGCATGAGGTGAGCAAACTGCCTGCAAATAGCAGCATGAGCATAGCCCACAAGGTTGTTTTGATTGTTGTTGTCATTATTTGATTGTGTTTTTAGAATTTATATTTCAGGTTGATTATCCATTGTCTGCCCGGCATGGGGTAAGCCTTGATTACTTCATATCGGGTGTCGGTAAGGTTGTCGCAACTTAGTTTGATGGTGGTTCTACCGAAGCTGTGAGAGAGCGAAAGTGAGTGAATACCGTAGGGTTGCAATGAGCTACGTTCGTTGTTTTGGTTGTCGGTATAGCGTTTGCCCACACAGGTTGCGGTATAGCAGAGTGTTGTCTTGTCAAGGTCTATGCTTATCATTGCGTTTCCGCTGTGCAGAGGACTGTAAATAATTTGTTTGCGATAGGATAGGCTTTCGGGTGAGTTGTCAAAGGCGTGTGTGTAGTTGTATGTGAGGTTTGCACTTGTGCGAAGGTTGTGCGATTTGATTATTCTCTCTTGTTGCCATTGTACAACTATCTCTGCTCCGTCAATCGAGTTGTGAAAAAGGTCTGCCGAGATAATAAACAGATGTCTGTTGATGTCTTCTCGACTGTGTCGGTATGCTGTGTGGAGACTGTATTGTTTTGTCTTTTCGGGTCGGAGGTCTGTTTCGCCAACACTATTATAATAAAGGTCGTTGAAGGTCGGCAGACGGAAGATGTCTTTGTAGAATATCGACATTTCAAAATTGTCGGTTTTCATTCCGATAGAGACAAATGGACTGAAATGGTTTTGGGAGGGGTAGGCAGTGTGGGAGTGTGCCTTGTCTGTGGTATAGGTGTGGAGGAGGTTGGCATCAATGGTGAAGATGCCGAGACGATATGCCGCAACCACTGCCGTAAGGCTGCTCAGACGAAGCGGGTCCAAGATGTAGTTGTTTTGAGCATCGAGCTTTGTGGCAATAAGGTCGTTGGTAAGACTGAGGCTCATCTTGTCCTGCTTGTGTAGAGAGAGGATATTGTTAAGGTAGGCTTCTTTTTGTGTGTAGCGGTCGTCTTGAAAGCCTTGTGCATTGTTGTACGACGGGTCGTAGTAGCGAGTGTGGGCGTATGAGAGTTTGAGGTGGTTTTTGTAGGTGGTATATTGATTAAGCTCTCTTTTGTAGGAAGATTGCACAAAGGCGTCCTTGTCCCATAGTCTTTGCTTTGAGTTTTGCCAATAGAGTGTGGTTGGTCCGGCAAGCGCTCTTTCACTGTGGTAAAAGTAAGCCTTCGCTTTGAACATGCTGCTTTCGTCGGGCTCAAAAAATAAGTCGGCTTCTGCATGGGCAGAGAAAAAGTCGTTGTTCTTCCTTATTTCTTCGGAAGTGCTGTCTTTGGTGAGATTGCCGTAGTGAAGGGTGTAGGGAAAGTTGCCTTTGCTCGAAACTACATCGGCATAAATTCCGACCGATGTGCGTTTGGAGAAGCGATGATTGAGACTGCCTACAAGACTGCCGAGATTAAAGCTGCCAAAAAGTGTATTTATGTATCCGTTTGTGTTTTCGTCTGTTGCAAAGTGTGGCTTGCGACTTTCCATAGATATGGTGTTGGCAGAGGCAAGGCTTTTGGCGGTTTGCAGTCGCAGAACGGGATTGCCGTTGCTCAGGCTTAGGTTGTCGATGTTGTCGGTTCTAAATTTGGATAGGTCAGTTTGTCCGTTTTGTGCGTTGGTTATGCTTACTCCGTCGTATGTTACATTGGTATGCATTGCTCCCAAACCTCTTACAGATACGGTTTTCAACCCTCCTGTACCTCCGTAGTCTTTGACATTCACGCCGGAAAGAAACTTGACTGCTTCTCCAACCGATTGAAAGGAGGTTTTCTCTATCTGACTTCCCGAAAGGACAATAGTGCTTGCCTGACGGTTTTTGTCTTCGAGAGAAGAAGACACCACCTTTACCTCTTCCAACATCACCGAACGAAGACTATCTTGTCCCATAGAGAGCAGACAAACAAAAAAAGACGAAATAATCGCAATAGTTTTCTTTATATTCATCATATTGTACTCTTTCCTCGAGAGTTAAACATTAAATAAATGCACGGCAGGTCTTCTGACTCGTTCCTTGCAAGACGCCTTCCCATTTTCTCTTTGAGAGCAAACAGTGGCACGAATTGTCAAGCAATATATTAAAGAACTCACAGCAGCGGGACTGTTCGGGATTTGCACCCGATTCCCTTTTAATCGGCAAAAACAAGAGGGTCTTTGTCGAACCGTTGCGGCTGCAAAGGTAGGCGTTTTTTTTGAGATTGCAATAGTTTTTTCGCAATTCTTTTCGCCGTTTGGAAAAAATGTTATAAGTTTGCAGCCGATTTGTAAACCAATACTTGAAAAGAAAAAATTAAAACGACATTTCAGAAAAACCATTTCAGCTTTTGTTCCTACAAAGGGACGAAAGTCTATTCTGACAAAATGAATGATTTATTATGGACAACGTAACATCTAATGAGCAACTTGCATTGCAAGACGAGATGAACCAAACAGCGATTGACGCGAAAGAAAATTCTGCCGAAGTGGAGGCAATATTGTCTGTCGAAACAGAGGAGGAAACCACCACAGAAGAAACTATAGAGGAATTGACAAACAGATATTCCGCTCTTTCTCGTGAGGAATTGGTTTCGGAGTTGAGAGAATTGTGCCACAATGCAGATTATGCAACATTGAAGTCAAAACCCGCAGTTTTGCGTTCGGTGTTTAATGACAAGACAAGCAGCGAACGAAAAGAGGCATTGGCAGCTTTTGTTGCCCAAGGTGGCAAAGAGGAAGATTTTGCGAGCGAACCCGATGAACAAGAAAAGACGTTCTATTCTCTCTATGCAGAATATAAGGAAAAACGTCAAAGACATATAGAACAACAAGAAAAGGAAAAACAAGAGAACTTGGAAAAGAAAAAAGCTGTCTTGGACGAGTTGAGAGAGCTTTTGCGTAGTGAGGGTTCTTTGAAAGAGATATACGACAAATTTAACGAAATTCAGGACAAGTGGAAGAGCATTGGTGCTGTACCGCGAGGTGAGATAAACTCTTTGTGGGAGAATTACCGATTTTTGATTGAGCAGTTCTTTGACAAAGTGAAGATTTCAAGAGAGTTGAGAGACATGGGCTTGAAGAAAAACCTTGAAGAAAAACTTGCTTTGTGTGAGAGAGTGGAGGGGTTGATGCTTTGCGAGTCGATAAACGATTCTTTCAAGCAGTTGCAGGAGTGTCATCAACATTGGAAAGAGATAGGGCCGGTACCTTCGGATAAGAACGAAGAGATTTGGGAGAGATTTAAGACTGCTTCCGATGCGGTCAATCGCAGAAGACAGGAGTTCTATGACAAGATAAAACAAGAGCAAGCCGACAACCTTGCAGCAAAAAATGCCCTTTGCGAGAGATTGGAAGAAGTATTGAAGGTTGTTCCCGAAACAATCAAGCAATGGAACGAACAAACCGATAAGGTTAATGAGTTGTTTGGTTTGTGGAAAACCATAGGCTCGGTTGCAAAGTCGGAGAATGAGAAAATTTGGGAACAATTCAAAAAACCGATAGACTTGTTCTTTGAAAGAAAGAAAGAAGCCTTTGCAAAGATGAAGTCTGAGCAGGAGGTGAACCAAAATCACAAGTTGGAACTTTGTGTAAAGGCAGAGGCGATTGCTGAAAGATGTGATTGGAAGAAGGCAACAGCCGAACTGATAGACTTGCAGAAAGAATGGAAAACCATAGGTTATGTTCCGCGTAAACAGTCCGAAAAGTTGTGGTTGCGTTTTAGGGCGGCTTGCGACAAATTCTTTGAAAGAAAAGCCGAGAACTATAAAGCACAAAAATCTTCTGAGTCAGAAAACATTGCCAAGAAAGAGGCAATCATTCAGGAGGTGAAAGCCTTTTCGTTTACAGAAGACAAGCAGAAAAATCTTGACACTATAAAAGACTTTCAACGTCGCTGGGCAGAGATTGGCTTTATTTCGCCAAACGAAAGACAACGATTGTGGGAAGAGTTCCGTGCAGCAATCGATGCACACTTTGACAAATTGCAGGCGGATAACATGGAGTTGAACCTAAACGACTTTAAGGCACGAATAGACGCCGATAAGGCAGAAGGAAACAAGGGTGCAGTGGCAAGAGAAAAGAAAGAACTTCAAGAAAAGATACAAAAAATGCAAAATGACGTGCTTGTGTGGGAAAACAACCTCGGATTTCTTGCAAACAGCAAGCAGGCAGATTTGTTGAAGGCTGAGTTTGAAAAGAAAATGGAGAAAACCAAGTCTGAAATTGCACTCTTGAAGGCAAAACTCAATATCTTGCAAAAAGCAGAAGAAAGCACAGAGGAACAAAAAAAGTAAAAAAATGTGAGATGAGGTTGTGCTGTGAAGTATTTTTTGTACCTTTGCAGCCTCAAAGCGAGAAAGGAAATAGTAAATATTGTTAAACCACCCGTTTGGTAAGAATGGGCCGAACGGCTTAAAAAATGAAAAAATGAAAAAAGGTATTCATCCTGAAAATTACAGACTTTGTGTGTTCAAAGATATGTCTAACGACGAGTGCTTTATCACAAGAAGTTGCGCAAATTCAAAAGAAGAAATTGAGATTGACGGAGTTAAGTATCCTTTGATAAAGATGGAAATCTCCAATACTTCTCACCCTTTCTTTACAGGTAAGGTAAAACTTGTGGATACGGCAGGACGTGTTGATAAGTTTATGAGCAAGTATAAAAATCGTAAGCCAAACTTGAAATAATATTTGAATTGCGAGTTTAGAAATCAAAAAAACGTCTTGCGTGAAGAACAGGGCGTTTTTTTATTTGTTATGTTACAATAATGTAGTACCTTTGCCACGTTTAATAAAGCAAAAACAAAAAACAATAGAAACCATGAATTACATTCTTTTTGATGATGCGTCACGTGAGTCTTTGAAACCATTGACCTATATCAGACCTGTGTGTGAGATAAGAGTTGGAATATTGACCATAAGAGAGAAATGGGAAAAGTATTTGCAGGAAAAGACTTCCACAATGACCGAGGACTATCTTACGGTCAAGTATCCGGCAGAATTGTCTGATGCAATGATGTTGATAAACGGTTCGGTATGTCCAAATCTTGCTCTTGTAGAGCAAATCAAATCACTAAAAACAGGACAGACTCTTGTAAGCGGTGATAACATTATTGCAATGTATAAGACCAAAGAGGAGTTTCTTTCGGAGGAGGAAGACAATTCTGAAGAAATAAAAACAGATGTGGATTTCATCAAAATCACAAATCCATGGGATATATTTGTAATGAATGATCGTGCTTTGCGTGAAGACTTTGCACTATTGACAAAGGGAAGAAAAAGTGCGGCACTTAGCGACACCAACCGCATTGTAGGTCCTGCCGAAGACTTGTTTATTGAAGAGGGTGCGGTGGTTGAGTGTTCTGTTTTCAACACAAAGGAAGGTCCTATTTATATTGGTAAAGATGCTGAGGTGATGGAGAATTGCGTTGTCAGAGGTCCGTTTGCAATGTGTGAGCATTCGGTTTTGAAACTCAGTGCAAAAATATACGGAGCTACTACTTTGGGACCATATAGCAAGGTTGGAGGAGAACTTGCCAATGTTGTGATTTTCGGATACAGCAACAAGGCTCACGATGGCTTCATTGGCAATTCGGTAATCGGTCAGTGGTGCAACATAGGTGCCGACACAAACGCTTCAAACCTCAAAAACACATACGAAGAAGTCAGATTGTGGAGCATAGAGAAGAATACCTTTGTACCTACCGGTCAGACATTTTGCGGAACAATTATGGGCGACCACTCCAAATGCGGAATTAACACCATGTTTAACACAGGTACGGTGATAGGGGTAAGCTCAAACATATTCGGACACGGATACCAGAGAAATTTCATTCCTTCTTTTGCATGGGGAGGTACAAGTGGTTTGAAGACTTTTGAACCCGACAAAGCAATGGAAGTTGCTGAAAAAATGCACGCAAGAAGAGGTATGGAGATGTCTGATGTCGATAAGAGAATTTTGTTACACGTATATAGAAGTACTCTAAAGAACAAAAAATTAAGATAAGAAACGAGATGTTGAATAAAGATTTGATTGATATAACTCATATAATGGGAGACGGAGAAGCAGAAATCATACCTTTATTGACAGAGGAAGACACAAAAGATTTGACAGTTACAGATATGCCCGAGCAAATGCCCATATTGCCATTGAGAGGCAATGTGTTCTTTCCGGGAGTTGTTCTGCCGATAACCGCAGGCAGAGAGAAGTCTGTGCGATTGATAAAAACAGCATACAAAAACAAGGATATTATAGGAGTGGTGGCACAATGTGCTGCCGTTACCGACGACCCAGATTACGAAGACCTATATACATACGGTACAATGGCGAGAGTGTTGAAAACTCTCAATATGCCCGATGGCACAACCATGGTAATATTGCAAGGGCTTGACCGCTTTTATTTGGAAAGTATCGCCACAAAAGAACCTTATTGGATAGGCAAAGTGCGACCTGCCGGCGATAATGCCAAAAATATGCCGGCAGACTCTGACATTGTTGCCGAGGCATTGAGGGACTCTTATTTGAGATTGTTAAAGCTGACACCGGGAGTGCCGTCCGATCCGAGTTTTGCCATTCGCAACATAGAAAATCCATACTTTTTACTCAACTATATAGCCGCTCATCTCGACATAGAGGTGTCGGACAAGCAGAAATTGTTGGAAATTGATGACTTTACGCAAAGAGCAAACCGCGTATTGGAAGAGTTGAGCAAGGAAACCAATCTTCAAGAACTCAAAATCAAAATCCAAAAGAAGGTATCCAAAGATATAGATAAACAACAGCGAGATTACCTTCTTACTCAACAACTTAAAACTATCCAAGAAGAGCTTGGCGGTAGCCCTGCAGAGCAGGAAGTGGAGGAACTTCGCAAAAAAGCAGAACAAAAAAAGTGGAGCAAGGAAGTAGGTGAGACATTTGAGAAAGAACTCTCTCGTTTGTCGTCAATGCATAGTTCTTCACCCGACTATTCGGTACAGTTGAATTATCTTAATTTTATGTTGGAGTTGCCTTGGAATGAGTTTACAGACAGCAACTTCGATTTGGATAAAGCACAGAAGACTTTGGATGCCGACCACTATGGTTTGGAGAAAGTAAAGCAGAGAATACTCGAATATCTTGCAGTTTTGAAGCTCAAAGGCGATATGAAATCGCCTGTTTTGTGCCTTGTCGGACCTCCGGGAGTTGGAAAAACTTCTTTGGGACGTAGCATTGCTTCGGCAACAGGTAGAAAGTATGTGAGAGTTGCCTTGGGCGGATTGAACGATGAGAGCGAAATCAGAGGACATCGTCGCACTTACATCGGGGCAATGCCGGGCAGAATACTCAAATCCATATCCAAGTGTGGCAGTTCCAACCCTGTGTTTGTGCTTGACGAGATAGACAAGGTTGCAGGCATGAGCGCTCATGGCGACCCTGCTTCTGCAATGTTAGAAGTATTAGACCCTGAGCAGAATACCTCGTTCCACGACAACTATCTTGACATTGATTATGACCTTTCAAACGTTATGTTCATTGCAACGGCAAATAGTCTTTCCAATGTCCACCCTGCATTGATTGACAGAATGGAAGTGATTGAAGTATCCGGCTACATAGAGCAGGAAAAAGTGCAGATAGCAAAGCGACACCTGCTTCCAAAGCAAATAAAGGAACACGGATTGAAAAAGAGTGATATATCAATCGGCGACAAGCTCTTCTCAACAATCATAAACAACTACACAAGAGAGTCGGGTGTCAGACAGTTGGACAAGGTTATTGCAAAACTCATTCGACATAGGGCTGTAGAAATTGTAAAGGAACAGGAATTCAAAAAATCAATAAAAGAAAGCGACCTCAAATCAATATTGGGATTACCGACAGCTCAACATGACCGACAGCTTTCGCAAGACCATGTGGGAGTTGTTTGTGGTTTGGCATGGACTCAGGTAGGTGGAGAAATCCTCTTTGTGGAGGCAGCCTCGGCAAAGGGCGAAGGCAAACTCAATCTGACGGGAAATCTCGGCGATGTGATGAAGGAAAGTGCAACCTTGGCATACGAATATATCAAAACCAATGCCGAAGCTCTCGGAATAGAACCCGAAAAGGCTTCAAAGCAAGACTTGTACATACACGTTCCGGAAGGAGCTACACCAAAGGACGGACCAAGTGCGGGGGTTACCATGTTTACGGCAATGCTCAGTGTTCTCAAAGGCATAAAAGTCAAGTCAAACGTGGCAATGACCGGAGAAATAACCCTTCGAGGCACAGTGCTTCCCGTAGGAGGTATAAAAGAGAAAATCCTTGCCGCCAAGAGGGCATCGATAAGCGAAATAATCCTTTCGGAAGCCAATCGAAAAGACATAGAAGAAATCCAAAGCGAATACTTGGAAGGATTGACATTCCACTATGTGGAAAATATGGGAGAAATACCTCCTTTGGCATTCGCAGCACAACAAAATCATGAGTGAGACATTTGTTTTAATCATAGCAACCTTATGTATATTGGGCGTTACCGCTTTGTTGATAAAGAGCTTCCAGAAACGAAGTGAGCAAAGCGATAACGCCAATAAACACATTGTCAAGCTGAGTCGTATCGGCAGCATTATATTTTATTTGCTTATCATACTTTTGGCAGTCTTTTTCCTCATTATGTACATCAAGTGGAAACAACTCCCGCAATAAGAGGTATTTTGCTCCGATAAAAACGGTGTTTTGTCCAACAAAACAGTGTTTCAATTTACCCATTCTTGAAAATGACAGATGCATCAACAATAAAGCTATCGACCTTGGTCGGAATAGGAGATAAGAAAGCCTCAATTCTTGCCAAAGAGCTTGGTCTGTTCACTCTCAAGGACCTTTTTGAATACTATCCTTACCGATATGTCGATAAAAGTCGCTTCATAAAGATTGCCGAAGTGCGTTCGGCAGAAGTATATACACTTTTGCTCGGCAAAGTCATTGCAAAGCAAATAGTGGGAGGGACAAAATCGCAACGTCTTGTGGTAAGGCTTGCCGACGAAACCGGTTCAATCGAGATGGTCTTCTTTCGCGGCATACGCTGGATAAACGAAAGCATAGACATAGGGGCGATTTATGTAGTTTTTGGCAAACCCAACTACTTTAATGGTACATTCAATCTTCCACACCCCGAGTTTGAGAAATTCAACCCACAAAAAGACTACAAGAAAGAGAAATTCATGCCTTTGTACAACACAACCGAGAGAATGAAGACCGCCTTTCTTGCCTCCAAACAACTATCCAAAATCATCTCAGATGCAGTCAAAAAATACTCTTCCCTCATAGAAGAAATCCTTCCTCAATATATAATTGATGCATATCACCTTTGCTCTCGCCGAGATGCAATAGCTTGCATTCACAGTCCACTTGGCGAAGAAACGTTGGCCAAAGCACGATTTAGACTCAAATTTGAGGAACTCTTTTTCATGCAGGCAGAACACCTGCTCATTAAATCTAATCGCAAAAGTAACAGCAGAGGATTTGTTTTCTCAAAGGTGGGAGAGAATTTCAACACTTTCTTTTCCAAGTACCTTCCTTTTGAACTTACCAATGCTCAAAAGCGGGTAGTCAAGGAAATTCGCAACGACATGAGAACAGGTTCACAGATGAACAGACTTCTTCAGGGTGATGTGGGCAGCGGAAAGACCCTTGTGGCACTGCTGAGTATGCTCATAGCCTTGGATAATGGCTATCAGGCAACCCTTATCGCTCCGACCGAAATCCTTGCCATGCAACATTTCCAAAGCATCAACCGCTTTATCGGAGACATGAATATCAACGTATCTCTGCTTACCGGAAGCATCAAGGGCAAGAGCCGAAAGCATCTTCTTACCTCACTTGCCGACGGAAGCATCAATATACTGATAGGCACACACGCCATATTGGAAGAAAATGTGATATTTAACAACTTGGGACTTGTTGTCATAGATGAGCAACACCGATTCGGCGTAGAGCAGAGAGCCAAAATGTGGACAAAGAACACCATAGCTCCACACATACTTGTGATGACAGCCACCCCGATTTGTCGCACCCTCGCAATGAGTATCTATGGCGACTTAGACTATTCCGTGATTGATGAGCTGCCTTCGGGACGTAAACCCATACTTACAACACACCTTTACGACAGAGACGTATTGCGACTCTTCGACTTCATGAAAAAGCAGATAGAACAAGGCAGACAAATCTATGTTGTATATCCGCTTATCAAAGAAAGCGAGAAATTGGACCTCAAAGACCTTATGGACGGATATGAAAGCATAGAGAGGGCCTTCCCTTTGCCGCAATATCAAATCAGTATAGTCCACGGACAGATGAAGCCCGAAGACAAAGAGTATGAAATGCAGCGATTTAAGAAAGGAATAACCAATATCATGGTTGCAACCACCGTGATAGAAGTGGGAGTTGATGTGCCGAATGCCACAGTCATGGTGATAGAAAATGCCGAACGTTTCGGCTTGGCTCAACTCCACCAGCTCAGAGGCAGAGTGGGACGAGGTGCAAATCAAAGCTACTGCATACTCCGAACCAAAGACGAACTCTCTTCCGAAGCACGCTTCCGTATAGAGACCATGTGCAGCACTAATGACGGCTTTGAAATCTCTCGGGCAGACCTTCAACTTCGCGGACCGGGCGATGTATCAGGCACAAGGCAGAGCGGAGTGTTGGATTTGAAAGTGGCAGACATTGTAAAGGACGAAGGACTTATGGCACAGGTGAGAACGCTTGCCCAAAACGTCCTTGCCGACGACCCTAACCTGACAAAGTCACAAAATCTACCCATAAGAAACTACTTCATGACCAAGCACAAAGTCAGCGACTTCTCCATGATTTCTTAACAGGAGGCGATCATGACTTCAAGAAAGAAAAACACAACCTCAAAACCCAAAATCAAATCGGCAGGAACCAAGGATATGTCTTCTTTGTGGAGGAAATATCTCCCGGGTTTTAAGTCATACATACTCATGGAGCGTTCCCACTCGGTCAATACCCTCTCGGCATACTTGGACGACTGCGATAAGTTCTTCACATTCATGGAAACGACCTATCCGAACATCACACCGCAAAAGACACAGACCTTTCACCTCAGACGCTTCCTCACTGCCATAGTGCAAGGTATGAAAGGAAATAGCGAAGTGATGCTCTTGAAGGTCAGCACACAGAGAAGAATAATCAGCGGAATACGTTCGTTTTTCAAATACCTCCTTTTGGAAGACGAAATTGACACCGACCCATGCTCACAATTAGAAACAGCCAAAATGGAAAAGAAACTCCCCGTGGTATTGTCCGACAACGAAATACAAACCATGCTTTCCGCCATCGACAAGAGCAGCTTTCAAGGATATAGAAACGCCTTAATCATTGAGGTGCTTTACTCCTGCGGACTGAGAATAAGTGAACTATTGAACCTTCGCAAAAGCGACGTCTTCTTTCAGTTTGAGTATATAAAGGTATTGGGTAAAGGCAACAAGGAAAGACTTGTTCCGATTTGCCAAACAGCACTTGAACACATCAGATACTTCATTGACAACCACCTCTGCCACATTCCGACCGACAACAAAAACAAAGATTATATCTTTCTCAACCACAGAGGCAAAAAACTCACAAGACAATACGCCTTTATGATGATAAAAGAGACAGCCAAGGCGGCAGGCATAACCAAAAACATACACCCCCATACCCTCAGGCATAGTTTTGCCACCGAACTGATAAAAGGCGGAGCAAATATCATAGCTGTCAAAGACATGATGGGACACAGCAGTGTCGTCTCCACCGAAATCTATACACACTTGGACACTGCACACCTTCGAGAAACCATAATGCTCTATCACCCGCACTACAACAAAACCCCATGGAAGAAAACACCCTCTCGTGGTCGGCAAAAAAAATGGTGAGACAGCGTTTCCGAAAAGCAGAGCGATTATATTGTATGCCTTATTTTTGCTTTTGCAACATCGATTAAGTTTCCGCAAGCAAATTATTTAACATTTGGTGGTCTCTTAAGCCGAAATGCCGGCGATTTTTTGAGGTCGGTCGGGCTTGGGGTCGATTTTTGCGAGTATTTGAGCGTTTAGCAATTTATTGTGTTTCAGATGTTTGTAAAATAAGTGCTGATTTGGGTGTAGTAAGTCTTGATTTTAGTAAAATAAGACGGCATCTTTTTGAAAAAAGACGAAGACTTAAGCTCACTAATCCTTCGTCTTTTGAGTGCTAACACTTCGTCTTTTTGCAAAAAGACTTCATGTTAGTGAGCAAAAACCCTTATGTTATTGCAGCAAGACAAAACCTCACTTCCAAAAGCCCTCATTTGGCTCTCAAAACAGGTGAAAAAATTCCTCAAACCTCCCGCTTAAAATCCTTGATTTTTATCACCGAAAAATAAGGAACGAAGTTGTTATTTAACTTTTCAGACAAAAATCATACCACACTTTACGCTTTTGCCCCTTCGGGGCGAAACCTCGGTCGATTGGTTTACCCTACGTTTCGCTTCGCTTTGTGTAGGGCTGAGCGCAGGTTGCCCCTTCGGGGCGTGGGTGGCGGTGCATTCCGCAATTCTTTCATGACCATGTAATGGCGTTATTTGCAATTACGTTCTCGGGCGGTAATGGCATTGTTTTGTTTCGATTGACCCTCGGGCTGAAAGCCCAAAAGCGATTAGCTCGGGGCAGAGCGTCAGCGTCGCCCCGAGTTAATGTGTCAAATGATTTTCGCCCCATAGGGGCAAAAGCGTAACTTTACTATAAATTACACCTATTCTCTACCGTCAATCCCAAAATGCCAATGTACAGATGTATC
>SFPR01000102.1 GCA_004551865.1 Bacteroidales bacterium | reverse complement strand
GTATATAGATTTTCAAATTCAGTTCCACATTCCATAGGTATCTTTATAATAATTTTTCTCCCTGCTGAAATTTTCCATAAGAAGGATCTTGTCTGAATTGTAAAGCATAACCCGTAAAACGATAATAATTTACTCTTTTCAAAATATCTTTTGCTTTTTCTCTGTCTCTGATAATCATCCCATGGGCAGCTAACTTATCCAATTGCTCATCAAAGGTCAATGGCTTTTTCAAATCCATAAAATCTCTCCTTTGTAACCAACCACCTTTGCAACCAATTCCGTAAGGTTCTTGATTGATATTTCTTTTCCCGTACCTGCGTTTACTGTTTCGTCTCCGCTGTAATTGTTCATAAGGAACACACACAAGTTTGCCAAATCATCGACATATAGAAACTCTCTCATCGGTGTACCATCACCCCAGCAAGTTACCTCTTTCGCTCCTGCCTCTTTTGCTTCATGAAATCGGCGTATCAATGCCGGCAATACATGAGAGTGTGTAGGGTGATAGTTGTCATTAGGTCCGTAAAGGTTGGTAGGCATGACCGAAATATAGTCTGTACCGTACTGTTTATTGAGATATTCACAATATTTCAAACCGCTGATTTTGGCAAGAGCGTATGCTTCATTGGTCTTTTCAAGTTCGGAGGTGAGCAGACAGCTTTCTTTCATCGGCTGAGGAGCCATACGAGGATAAATACACGAAGAACCAAGAAATTCCAATTTCTTGCAACCATTTTGCCATGCAGAATGAATGACATTCATTTCAAGTATCATATTCTCGTACATAAAGTCTGCAAGAGCAGTTTGATTGGCAACAATTCCGCCTACCTTTGCTGCTGCAAGGAATACATATTCGGGTTTCTCCTCTGCAAAGAATTGCTCGACCTCACACTGACGGGTAAGGTCGAGTTCTTTATGTGTTCTTGTGATAATATTGTTATATCCTTGACGTTCAAGTTCTCGAACTATTGCAGAACCAACCATACCACGATGTCCTGCAACATATATTTTGGAATTTTTCTCCATCTCCTCAACTATTTTACAATTCCCTTTTCCAAATATTCTGCAAGGTTGGTTCTCACCTTGGCTGCAGCTCCCTCCGAGGCTACCTTTGCCATATCATGTTCTACCATGATTTTTACCAATTCCTCAAACGATGTCTTGTTGGGATTCCAACCCAACTTGGCTTTGGCTTTGGTTGGGTCTCCCCAAAGGTTTACAACATCTGTTGGTCGGTAGAAATCTTCACTGACTGCAACAAGAGTTTTGCCGACAAGGCTTTGTGGTGCAGAACCACTTACGGCGATACATATTCCCTTTTCATCTACTCCGTTACCTTCAAACCTCAACTCAATCCCCACATGTTTGAATGCAAGAGTAGTAAATTCTCTTACAGAGTGCTGAACTCCCGTTGCAATGACAAAGTCTTCTGGTTTGTCATTTTGCAAAATCAACCACATACATTCAACATAATCTTTGGCATATCCCCAATCTCTCAAAGAGTCAAGATTGCCAAGATACAAACAATCTTGATGTCCCTGTGCGATACGGGCTGCTGCAAGAGTAATCTTACGAGTTACAAAAGTTTCTCCCCGTCTTTCCGATTCGTGGTTGAAAAGAATACCAGAACAACAAAACATATTGTATGCTTCTCTATACTCCTTAACAATCCAAAAGCCATAGAGCTTTGCAACTGCGTATGGAGAGTAAGGGTGAAAAGGAGTATTCTCATTTTGTGGAACTTCTTCCACTTTGCCATAAAGCTCCGATGTGGAAGCCTGATAAATCCTGCAAGTCTTTTCAAGTCCACACGCTCTCACTGCCTCCAACACTCTTAGCACACCCGTAGCATCAACATCGGCAGTAAACTCGGGAGAATCGAAAGAGACTTGCACATGACTTTGTGCAGCAAGGTTATAAACCTCGTCCGGACGCACCGCTCCGACAACCTTAACAAGAGACATCGAATCTCCCATATCTCCAAAATGGAGGTGGAAATTCGGTTTGCCTTCCAAATGTGCAATTCTCTCACGGTAATCGACCGATGACCGACGAATTATTCCATGTACCTCGTATCCTTTTTCCAGCAAAAACTCTGAAAGGAAGGAGCCGTCTTGACCTGTTACCCCGGTGATTAGTGCTCTTTTTGACATTATTAGTCCTCCTAAATTGTCTGATTTTGTATCATTATAAACTGTATTGTTTCCCAGCAAAATGAATATTATTGATATTATTTTGTACTATATTGACTTTTATGTACTTTCATTTTAAATTAATAACAGATAACCATTTCTTTCAAAGACATTGAAAACAGAAAAAGGAAAGCGTGTAACATGAACCATGGATTATTTCACAGTGATATAGTAAGTACCGACCGTATTATTTATACGCCTTCAAAGTTCGCCTCTTCCAGCCTCCTTTATCTTCAGGAAATCGGCAAGCTGACAGCTCAAAAACAACATATCAGCAAACGAAGCAATTTGTCCTCCTATTTGTTTTTTATTGTGGAAAATGGTTCCGGTACGCTTCACTATAACCGGACTGAATACTTTCTAAAGAAAGATAGCTGTGTTTTTATTGATTGCAATAATATTTACCAGCACGAAACGTCCAAAGATTTATGGTCCCTTAAATGGATTCATTTTCAGGGACTTAACATGAAAAATATATACAGTAAATACCTTGAGAGAGGCGGATTACCTGTATTCACGCCACAAGATATTACTCCTTTTTTCGATATTTGGGAAACCTTATTCTCAGATGCCCTATCAC
>SFPR01000101.1 GCA_004551865.1 Bacteroidales bacterium | reverse complement strand
ACAGAGAATTAACAGAAGCCAAAACTATCGTCTTAACTCCTTTAACTTCTTAACTCCTTAACTTCCCTTCCCCTCCCCCCACCAAGCAAATTAACAGAAGAAAAAACTATCGTCTTAACTTCTTTAACTTCTTAACTCCTTAACTTCTCCCCCACTAACTTCTCCCTCCCTTTTTCTTCACTCTTTAATTTTTTCCCAAAAACAGTAATACTTATGCATAATTTTTCATATCTTTGCAAAAAAAATAGTTAACAAAGGCAATTAACATTATATTTTCATCAAAACTGGCATTTTTCAAGCCGAGTGCTTTAAAGTTCCAGTCCTTAAACATTTTCTCATAAAGGTATGAAAAAAATTTTCAAACTCAAACTAATAGTGGCAATCGGTATTGTCCTTGCCGCTACTTTCTCGGCAAGTGCCGACACCTACACGGTAGCCGACGCAGCAAAGCGCACTTATCTCGTGCCCTCAGATGGCGAACTGAAAGGCAAGAAGTTGCTCGAACTATCCTCCCCTGACCTACAAGGCACTTACAGAATACTCTGCTTTGCCAACACCTCCTATAGATTAGACATTAGCGGCGACAGCCAAGACAACAAAGCCAATGTACAAATTTGGGATTCTAACCAAACCTTTGAACTTTACCCTACAGGTGGGGGCTATTACAGAATCAAAAGAAACAACAAAGTGCTCGATGTGACAAATGGTCAGGCAAACCCTGGCACCAACGTTCAAATTTACGAATGGAACGGGAGCGACGCACAACAATGGAAAATCCTCAAAAACGATGACGGATCATTCCAAATCGTGTCAAAACTCAACGAGAACCTGGCACTTGACATAGATGGTGCCACAAGTTCTGACAAATTCAAGAATGGCGTGAACGTGCATCTCTACACCAAAAACAACTCTGATGCTCAAAAATGGAAATTAATACCCGACAATCAGTGGACTTCTGTGCTGACTAAAGACAAGAGGGTTACAGACGCTTATTTCGAAAAATACCTGATTGAAAATTTCGCACAGGTTTACGATGAGGCCACCCATAAAATAATAGGGAAAGCCACATTGACGAAAAACTATGCCGACTTCGGACGAGCACACGGCGGTAGCAACGAGCACATCGTTATCGACTGCGAAACCATCACCGAACTGAACAATTTAGGCAACTATGGCGACTATGGGGCACTTGAAACCGATGCCAATAAGAAAACCTTTGCAGGGGTTATCAACCTCAAAGGAATCGAATATTTCACCAATCTGAAAAGACTTGAACTCAACCGCAACATTGCTGGCGACGATAATGCCTACTTGGGAAGATACTCGCCAATTACAGAAGGAAACATCGATCTCCAATACAACACTCAACTTGAATATCTCGACCTCGACTACGGCACATTGAAAGAAGTGGGAACCACTGGTATCGACAAACTATCCAAACTCAAATACTTGAACTTGAACAACAACAATTTCAGCTATTTCGACATCACTCCATACCCTAATCTGGAACGGCTTGAGATGGCGCACAACTTCAATCTGATGGGCATCGACGCCAACAGAAATGAAAAACTTTTCGAACTTGCTATTTTCGACACGATGTATGGGTTTGACAAAAATTACTCGATGCAGAGCCTTATTGACAATTTCCCCAACTTGGCTTTCCTACACGCCTTTAGCACCTACACCGACGAATTGGATTTGAGCAAGCACACCAAACTCCAATCTTTATGGTTTCACAATTCAATTTGGGGATCACGCCAATTGCCAAAAGGCAACTGGCTGCACAAACTCGACCTGAGCGGATGCGTTGAATTGCGCGACTTACATGTGCAAAACATGCACATCTCCTCGCTAAACATTCCTTCAGGAAAACTCGGACAGCAGATTTCTGACGAATACAAAGACTTGCAATTCTGCCGAGAAGTGACTTCTAAATCTGAAGCCCGTGGGGGCATACTCAAGCCTTACGTTGACGTGAGCAACAACTATCGACACATTCAAGCCGACCTCGCAAAATGGTACAACAGTGGCAACAAAAAATACTACTATGTTTACTATCTGCGCACAAAATGGACAGGAACAGCCGACGAACCCGTGCTTTCGAAGAAAAAAGGGTACTACGACATCGTGTCATACGACAAGTACGAGGACGACAAGAGCCAATTGAACAAAGACAACTGGAGCACAAAGCGAATCAATCTCGACAACACCCTTGCCGATGATGGATTCGACGACGACAAGGTGATTTCGTTCACTACCGCCAAATCTGAAGACACTTTCGGAAAATATGGCGTAAGCACGCACACCAATAATGCAGAAGACAAATTGTGCATGATTTCTGACAATGAAATCACAAACCAAGATGCTATTGACCCTGAAATCTTTAAAACATTCTCGCTCAATGTGCAAGGTTGCGTATTCATATTGAAAGCAGGGTGCGCCGCCAATGCCGACTGCGACGATTCTTCAACTGCCCCAAAATCGGTCTGCTACACCTACAAAATTGGCACCAACGCCACTGGAGAACCTGTTATGGGACAATTCTTCTTCGACCTCGACTATCCTGCCAAGGGCGTGGTTACAGGAGTGGACACCATCAGCGCCAACAAGCAGGTGGAAAACGTAATCTATTACAGCCCTACAGGCGTGGCACACACCACTCCTTTTGATGGCATCAACATTATGGTTACAACATACACCGACGGCAGTACATCTGCCACCAAATTCGTCAAGTAGAACAATATCACCGTCATACAACAATTAATTCCTCATTCGTTAGTGAAGGCTAAAAAACGTGATGCTTTTTAGCCTTCACTTTTTTTAGAGTGAACACATTATACAGAGAATTAACAGAAGCCAAAACTATCGTCTTAACTCCTTTAACTTCTTAACTCCTTAACTTCCCTTCCCCTCCCCCCACCAAGCAAATTAACAGAA
>SFPR01000100.1 GCA_004551865.1 Bacteroidales bacterium | reverse complement strand
GTAGAAAAATTTAACACCGACAAGGCAAGTTGTCAATAAAAAGCCGCAATTCGGACGTGTTGTATTTTGAAAAACTCCGCTCGTTCGGCCGTCGACGCTCTTTGTCTAAAACATTATATGCGGACAAAATCGTCGGGGGTGCTTTTAAGGACAAATATATTTTTGCGATTTATTTGATATTTGCTTCGATATAATGTATAATCTATTTAATTATATAGTTTTGTAGGAGTGTATATGGCAAACAACAATCCTAATTCGGCTTATTCAGTGCCCCAAAAGCCCAAAAAACTTTTGCTCGGCAAACTCTTTACGGACGCTCACGTTCGCAAAGAACCCGAAGAACCTCAAAAAGTGCTTGTTGCCGGACTTGCGGAAGCGCGCCCGGTAAAAGAATACCCCGATTCGTTTATGGCGAGAGCGGCGGCGGTTATGCGCGGCGAATTTGCCACGCTTTTCAAAGCAACGCTGTTCTTTTTGATATTTACGGTCCCGTTTATCGTCATTTTCGCATGGTTTGCAGGTTATTTCGAAAACCTTGCAATCGGCGGAACGTACAACTTTATGGGTGACATCGGCATAGGTTTCCCCGGCGGCGGCGACAGTATCGCGTTGAGCGTGGGCAGCCTTTATCGCAACGTCAAAATGCCCGTTATGGCAATGTACGGCGCATGCTTCCTGTTCGGCTCGCTCGGACTTTCGGGCTTGTTCTATTGCGCAAAACGCAGTTATTATCAGGATTATTACAAAAACTGGGCAAAAACCTATTGGATGGGCTTTGCAAAGTATTGGTGGAAGTTCCTCCTTGCAGGACTTATGATGGTTGTCATCGCTCTTGGCATGGTTGAGTCGCTTATGTACCTTTTGGAACAACAAGCACTCGGCACGGCAGGCGCAGGTGCATATTGCGCGGTGGTGTTCAGCTTTATCGTCGGTGCGCCGCTCCTTCTCATCCCCGTTGTGATGATGGGACTTTTCACGTCGTACGAACTCACATTTGCGCAATGCTTTAAAAACGCAATCGTGCTTATCGCAAACAACCTTTTGAGCATTCCGGCAGTCGCGCTCGTGAGCGCGCTTCCTCTCGGACTTTGCGCGGTGAACAACCTTTTGGGTATCATCATATATGTTGCTATGGCACTCGTCGGCACGACGTTTATGGCACTTTGCTGGATTGCCGTGGCGTCAAGAGGTATGGTCAAGTGCCACAATCGTAAAGAGGACGAAACCAAAACCCAAATGGCCGAACAAAGAAAAGCCGCAAAACAAAATCCATACGTCAACGGAACGGTTCAAGGCGCACAAAAGAAAAAGGCAAAACAAGCCGTGCCTTACCAAAATCCGAAGAAGAAAAAGAAAAAATAATGGCGCAAATCATAGGATTTAATCTCTCTAAAGAGGATTATCTCAACCTTGCGGACAAGGCTTTCAAAGACGGCGAAACCGAAAAAAGCATATCTTATCTCGACAAGGCACTCTCGATAGATGAACGCTCTGCGGAAGCGTCGATTGCGCTTGCAATCGTTTACGCTTCGCTCGGCGCATTCGAAATTTCAAATGCGACTCTCTTCAAAGCGCTTGCAAAACATCCGTGCGCCGATGACAGAGATCGCATTTTTTATCAGTTGGCGTTGAATTTTCTCGACGTAAATCTTCCCGACGTTGCCGAGTATTATTTGCGAGATATTGCCGACGCGTACGATTTGCAACTGCCCGAGGATATGGGCGAGGCTGCAAGCGACGCACAGGACGGCGGATTCAGAGTGATCTATCCCAAGGGCGAGGATTATTACGAAATGCTCATAAGCAAGGCGTACGAACTTGTGAGGGAGCGTAAACTCGACGAGGCAATCGCGCTTATGGACGAGGTTGATCCGCGCTCGAAATCCAAGGCGGCGGCAAATCATATCGTGCTCGTTTGCCTTATGATAAAAAACGACATCGATTCCGTCATCGCAAACGCACAAAAGATGCTTGCCGAAGACGGTGACAACCTTGCCGTAAAATGCTCGCTCGCAACCGCTTATCTTGCGGAGGACAAGATTGCCGAATCGTATGCCGTTTTGGATCAGATCCTTGAAAAAGACTACACGAATATGGACGAAATCCTTATGATTTTGCCCTTTGGATTAAAGCACCAGAAAATCATATTATGAAATGGGAAAGCCCTTGGGGACTTTCATATCCAGGTTGGCATTTAGAGTGCTCTACAATGGGAAGAAGATTTTTAGGAGAAGAATTTGATATTCACACAGGAGGTATTGATCACATTCCGACACATCATGAAAATGAAATAGCACAGGCAAAAGGAGCTACTGGAAAAATACCTGCAAGAACATGGATGCACTGTGAATATTTACAAGTAGATGGCGGAAAGATGTCTAAAAGTCTAGGAAATGTATATACAATATCTCAATTGCAAGAAAAAGGAATAGCTCCACTTGCATTTAAGCTATTTTGCTTTACAGCTCATTATAGAAACAAATTAAACTTTACATTTGAAGGGGCTTTTGGAGCACAAAAAGCTTTAGAAAGACTTTATGATGGATACTTAAAAAATAAAGAACAAAAAGAAGATATACCTGATAGCCTAATACAAGAATACAAAGAAAAATTTACATCTTATATAAATGATGATATGAATATGCCTGGAGCTATGAGTATTGTTTGGGAAGTTGCTAGAAACCCTAAAAAGTCAAATAAATTTGCAGAGTTATTATTGGACTTTGATAAAGTATTAGGTTTAGATATTAAAAATTCAGAAAAATACTTCAATTTGGAATATAAATTCTTTTGCAGAATTTTTCCTTCAGATTTTTGATAAGTACAAAAAATTCTACGGTTCTGCGTGCGACAAAATTGCAGAAGAAAGAGGGCGTGTTTCAAGTGAACTGTCAAAAATTCCTGGAGTAAAAGTTTATGAAAGTCAGGCAAATTATCTTTTGTGCAAACTTTCAGGAGAAGCAGA
>SFPR01000046.1 GCA_004551865.1 Bacteroidales bacterium | reverse complement strand
TCCGATTATCTTCCCATGATAATATCATTACCACGCCGTGATAATACCATTACCAAGCCATGGTAATCCTATTACCACGGCGAAAAAATATTTGGTAATCCCATTGCCAATCGCAAAAGTGAGAAAAGGAAGCAAAAATCGAAGAAAAACGTTTGTCAAAAATGGTGATTTTTTGCGACGAAATGATGACTTTTTTGTTTTTTGCTGTTGTTCTGTGTTTTTTTCTTATCTTTGCGAATTGATAAATTGACAAACTGAAATTATACTACGTTATTATGTACACTGACAGCTTTATAGCAAACATAGAGACAGGAATAAAGGCAAATTGGGATTTGCCGGCTTTGAGCGACTACAAGAAAGAACCAATCAAATATAGTGAAGTTGCAGAAAGAATTGCCAAGCTGCATATTTTTTTCGAGAAAGCGGGCATTGAGCGTGGCGACAAGATTGTAATTTGCGGAAGAAACTCCACTTATTGGGCAATATCTTTTTTTGCCACAATCACATACGGGGCTGTTGCCGTTCCTTTGTTGCACGAATTTAAGAGCGAGGCGGTAACTCACCTTGTCAATCACTCTGACGGCAAGCTCCTCATTGTGGGCGATGTTGTATGGGAGGGTTTGGACTCAGATGAAATGCCCAATCTTTGTGCTGCAATACAGATGCAGAACTTTGAGCTTGTATCTTGCAAGGACGAACGCTTCAAACAGGCTTATCAATCAATAAAAGACGACTTCTTGGCAGCCTATCCCGATGGTTTTACCAAGGAAGATGTGTCATATCAAAGAGACAGACTTGACGATTTGGCTCTTATCAACTACACCTCAGGCACAACCTCTATGAGCAAGGGGGTTATGCTTTCTTACAGAGCCTTGTTGAGTAACTATATGTTTGCTTGCGAAGTACTTCCCAACCTTTGTGCAGGCATGAATGTGATTTCGATGTTGCCGATGGCCCACATGTACGGATTGCAGTTTGAGGTCATCTTTGAGTTTATCAAGGGAATACACATTCATTTCCTTACCCGCATTCCTTCTCCGAAGATTGTGGCAGAGGCTTTTGCACAAGTCAAGCCCGACATCATAATCTCTGTTCCTCTTATCATAGAGAAGATATACAAGACAAAGTTGAAGCCGATTGCCGACAAGACTATCGTAAAGATGTTGCTCAAAGCTCCGATTATAGACACAATGCTCAAAAACAAAATCCTCTCTGCTCTTATCGAATCGTTCGGAGGACGGTTTTATGAGATAATCATAGGCGGTGCGGCAATGAACAAGGAGGTTGAAACTTTCTTGAAAAAGATTGGCTTCCCCTACACAATAGGTTACGGCATGACAGAGTGCGGTCCAATTATTGGTTATGAAGACTGGTCGAAGCACAAACTCGGCTCTTGCGGCAAAACCGTTCCGAGAATGGAAGTAAAGATTGATTCTGCTGACCCTGCAAAGATTGTTGGCGAGATATTGGTTCGCGGAGCTAATGTGATGATGGGTTACTACAAGAACGAAGAGGCAACAAAGGCTGCCTTTACTGAGGACGGTTGGTTGAGAACGGGCGATTTGGGCTTGAAAGACAAAAATGGAAACATATATATAAAAGGTAGAAGCAAGAACATGATTTTGGGGGCAAACGGTCAAAATATCTACCCCGAAGAGATTGAAGACGTGTTGAACAGTTTGGAATATGTGAACGAAAGCCTTGTAAAAGAAGACAACGGCAAACTTGTGGCTCTTGTCTTTTTGGATCAAGACCGTTTGGACTCAAAACACATTTCCTCATCTTCTTATAGTGAAATTTTGGAACAGATAAAGCAACAAGCCAACAGCCAGCTTGCAAACTATGAACAACTGTCGGCAGTCTTCATTCATGAAGAAGAGTTTGAGAAAACACCGAAACGAAGCATAAAAAGATATTTGTACACAACCAAAAGATAATTTTGACGTTAGAGAAAAGGAAGAGTTTTTTCGACATTACAAAAAAGTAGATTGAGATATGAAGAAAATAGTATCGGGATTGATTTTGTTGTTTGTGAGTTTTGCCGCTTTTTGTCAGTCGGACAAGAAGCCATGTTCTCTTACCGAGGCCGAAGAAGAGGGACATTCGGTAAGAAAAGGGGAAATGAATTACCTGAGCGGAAACTATAAGGAACTGAGACTTAGCATTCAGTTTCAGATGATAGACAACAATATGTATGTTTGTATCGGAATGGATTTGCCTCAAGGAGATACGATTTACAAAGATAACCTTGCATACATTCAGTTTGAAGATGGCAAAGAGTGCGTTTTGACACCCGATATTGTAAGAAAAGACAAAAGCGGCAAAAGAACCGAGTGTAAGTTTCTTGTTGCCGAAAAAGACGAACCGCTCTTCATTGCAAGCGTAATGTCGGGCGTATTCTTATCCACAAAGGAACATCCGCAGATAGACATCATTGATTTGAACAGATATACTGCACGCAAATTCAGAGAACGTTTTGAGTGTGCATATTCCAATTTGAAGAAATAATAATCCAAATAAAAAAAGACAAAAATATGAGTACAAAGGTTACAAAGCAGTTGGTAAATCCCGCAAGCATAGTTGTTGTAGGAGCGAGCAACGATACAGCAAAACCGGGTGGAGCCATACTTAGAAATATCAAAGAAGGTGGATTTAAGGGCGACTTGTATGTTGTCAATCCCAAAGAAGAGAGCATTCAAGGCATCAAGTGTTGCAAAGATGTGAAAGATTTGCCTCAGGTCGATTTGGCAGTTATAGCAATCGCAGCCAAATATACCGAAAATGCAGTGAGCATTCTCACAAAGGAGAAAAACACCAAGGCATTCATCATCATATCTGCAGGATTTGGAGAAGAAAGTCATGAAGGCAAGGAGTTGGAGCAAAGAATAGTCAAGTTGGTTGAAGACGCAGGAGCCTGCCTTATCGGACCAAACTGCACCGGTATCTTTACTCCTTACCACCATGCAATCTTTTCGAAGCCTTTCCCAAAGTCTTCTCCAAAGGGTGTGGACTTTATTACGGGCAGTGGTGCAACAGGTTGCTTTATCATGGACATCGGTATGCAACAAGGCTTGCACTTCAACCACTGCTGGGCTGTGGGCAACTCGGCACAGCTCGGAATAGAGGACATTTTGGAATATCACGACGAGAGTTTCAACGAAAACTCTTCCAAGGTTATCCTTATGTATATCGAGAACATCAAGAACCCTCAAAAACTCTTGAAACACGCTCGCAGCCTCAGAGCAAAAGGTTGCAAGATTGCAGCAATCAAGTCAGGCTCTTCCGAGGCAGGTTCGAGAGCAGCCTCTTCTCACACGGGAGCATTGGCAAGTCCGGACGTGGCTGTCGATGCTTTGTTTAAGAAAGCAGGAATTGTAAGATGTTACGGAAGAGAAGAATTGTGTACTGTTGGAAATATCTTCACCTATCCTCACTTTGAGGGAAAGAACATCGCCATTATCACTCACGCAGGCGGTCCTGCTGTCATGCTTACCGACGCTTTGAGCAAGGCAGGCATGAACATTCCTCACATTGAGGGCGAAATGGCAGACGAACTTCTCACAAAGCTCTTCCCCGGCTCGGCAGTCGGAAACCCTATCGACTTTCTTGCAACAGGAACTCCTGAGCAACTCGGCACAATCATCGACTATTGCGACCAAAAATTTGATGACATAGATGCAATGTGCGTCATATTCGGCACACCGGGCTTAGCACCAATCAACGAGGCATACAGAGTATTGTCCGAAAAGATGAAGACAGCCAAAAAGCCAATCTTCCCAATTTTGCCTTCAACCCTTGTTGCAGGCGAAGAGGTAAAGGAATTTGTCGAAAGAGGCAATACCTACTTTGCAGACGAAACAGTGTTTGGAAATGCGGTTGCCCGCATAGTATCGACCCCCGAACCTGCAAGCCAAGATGATATAGTAAAGATAGACACTGCAAAAATCAGAGAAATAATCTCACGTTGTGAAAAC
Source organism: Bacteroidales bacterium (assembly GCA_004551865.1). Taxonomy (GTDB): domain Bacteria; phylum Bacteroidota; class Bacteroidia; order Bacteroidales; family P3; genus Onthomorpha. Next base: position 9,651 of record SFPR01000046.1, on the reverse strand, counting down.
GGATACTTGGATGTCAAGATTATGAACGAATTGCTTGACGCTGCCGGCATCAATCACGCCGTAGATATTTCCTCGGACAACATCGAAGAGATTGTTGCCTTTGCAAACAAGACAGGTTATCCTCAGGTTATGAAGGTTGTAGGACCGGTTCATAAGTCAGATGTGGGCGGAGTAAGCCTCAATGTGAAGGACGAAGCTCATGTGAGAGCAGAGTTTGAACGCTTGATGAAGATTAAAGACACTTACGCTGTTCAAGCCTACCCAATGTTGTTTGGAACAGAGATATTCATAGGCTCGATGAGAACACCACTTTTCGGACACCAAGTATTGTGTGGCTTGGGAGGTATATTCATCGAAGTATTGAAAGACGTACAATCGTCTCTCGCACCGATAGGCATCAAGGAAGCAAAACAGATGATAAAGAAGTTGAGAGGCTACAAGATAATTCAAGGAGTGAGAGGACAAGACCCTGTCAATGAAGACCTCTATGCAGACCAGATTGCAAGAGTGTCGGCATTGGTTCAGGCAGCTCCCGAAATTGCCGAAATGGACCTCAATCCTTTGTTGGGTTCTCCAACAGCCGTTGTTGCGGTTGATGCCCGAATAAGAATAGAAAAGTAAACAAACTATATCGTTGTACTTAATTGGCAGAGCAGTGTTTCGGTACAAAATATCCGAAACACTGCTTTCTTTTATCTACTTGAAATTCAGCTTTCAAGCAGCATTGATGTAATAAATTTCAATCTTTTTTTGATTGCATAGAATGATTATTTTTGTACCTTTGCACCACTAAAAGAGAAAAACAACGAGTAGTGTCTGAACACGTAAATCCGGTTGGTTTTACATGGTCAGACACTTTTTTTTTGTACACACATCAAAAAAACAACAACATGAACAAAACAATCGGGCAAAACAAATTGTGGACAGGTTCTTTCATCAAAATCTGTTTAGTGAACTTCTTTATTTTCGTAAACTTCCATGCATTGTTACCAACCTTTCCGTTTTTCGTTACATACTTAGGAGGAGATGCCTTGACGATAGGAGTTGCAACAGCTCTGTTCAGCGTGGCTTCCATTGCATCACGACCCTTTTCGGGTTGGCTTGTAGATACCAAGGGCAGATGTGCCGTGCTGACAGCAGGACTTATCGGAATGGCAGCAATCCCCATGGGATATTTCGTCTCTTGCGGAATAGCTTTTGCCATTATCCTCAGAACAGCACACGGATTGTTCCATGCAGCCTCAAGCAATGCCTCCTCGACATGGGTTGCAGACATCATACCTTGCGAGCGAATGGGAGAAGGACTCGGAATGTACGGACTTTCAATGGCACTATCGACCGCAATCGCACCTGCACTCGGACTGATGATAATGAACCAATGGGGATTTAAGCCCATGTTCGTCTTAGTTGCATTTGTTGCATTGCTGGCACTCGTCATAGGACTGTCGATAAGCTCAAAGAACTATCAACTCTCACAATCACCATTGAAAATCAAAGAACTCTTTGAACCTCTGGCATTACCGGCCGCAATCACTCAGTTCTTTTTCATGATAGCATACGGAGTTGTCGAAGTCTATGTGGCAATCTATGCTTCCTCATGCAACCTCCCCACCGGCGGAGTATATTTCATCTTTATCGCCCTTGCAACCCTTGCAACCCGACTTCTGTTTGGCAAAACCATAGACAAATACGGAGAGAGCCGATTGGTATATAGTGGCAATGTTGCAATCATTGCAGGCATTCTCTTGTTGGTACTTGCCCACAACACACCTTGTTATCTCTTATCCGCAATCCTTTTGGGTTACAGCTTCGGAGCAGTACAACCATCGTTGCAGACCATGGCAATGCACGCAGTCGATACCCCACGCAGAGGAGCAGCAAGTTCAACCTTCTTTATAGCCTTCGACTTGGGAATAGCCATAGGAGGCTTCTTTGCAGGCATTTTGATCAAATCATTCAACTACGACACAATGTTCCTTTGCATGATTATACCCTGCGTCTTATCATTACTCTATTACCACATAGTAGGAAGAAACCACATCTCCTCCTTTAACCACAAGAAGAACAAATAAGCAAAACCATTTCTTAAGACAAAGACTTACAATATTGTACAAATGTCATTTGGAAGAAATATGTCGCTTTATTTTGTCGGTTTATGGGAATTTTATATCTTTGCATCTCGAAACGGAACTAAAAAGTAGTGAATAGTATGTAAAATATTGTAGTTTGGGCGAAGTTAAATTTTAACGACATAAAAAAGCGTTTTTGCTTATTCTTGGTGATCTGAAATCTCGACAATTTCAAATCATGTGCCATAAAAATAAGTGGAAAACGCCCACGTGTATATCGTGGGCTTTTCTTATTTGGTACATAGGTAGTCGAGAACCTCAGATCACAATAAGAGAAGTTCACGACTTTTTTTTGTCTTTTTATTTCGAACATTAAATAATTTATTAACAAATAAAAAGTACAAAAATGAAAAGAATTATTTTCGCAATTTGCACTCTACTATGTGCAAACGTGCTCTGGGCACAAGAACAGTTAGCAGTATTGAGACATAACGACTCTACAAGCGTCTTTTATGGGCAAACTGCATTTAAACAAGCCTATAACGCCGCAACACACGGCGATATCATCACCCTATCCGACGGAACATTCTCTACACCAAGCCAAATAAGAAAAGGAATCACCATCAGAGGAAAAGGAGCCTGTGCAGATTCTGCACGAAGAAGCGCTGGAACTTATTTTATGAAGAGTTTTGTTGTTTATCAATTGGGAGATTCATTACAATTCTCAGCAGAAGGAATTTATTTTAATAGACTTGAAACATCCAATTCCTATGACATAAAACTTACAAGGTGTTATATAGGTAATTTTTCTCAAAGCGGTGGTGTGCAAGCAACTAATTGTATTATTACTGAATACAGCATGATTGGTACTAGTGGTACTTCCTATCGAAATAATACATATATTAACTGTGTTTTAATTGGGGGTGGTTCATCTTATCTTCCTTATTACGCAACTTGTAATAATTGTATAATTCTTGGAAGAGGAGATGAAAACGTAGGTGCAGCTGTTGGCCAATTTCAATATAACAATTGTATAATCATGAGAAACAGTACAATTAATGATACTATCCTTTACGGAATAATAAATAATAGTGTTCTTATTGGTTTTACGGGTGTTTCTCATTCTGCTGCTTCGGGAAATGTTGTTATGAGTCGTAGTGATGTGTTTGAAAATTGGGGTGGGGCAAGTTTTATTGATTTAAAGAAATATGTTTTGAAGTCTTCTGTTTCTGATAGCATTCAAGGTTTTGACGGAAGTGAGGTTGGAATTTTTGGGGGCTTTATGCCTTTTGATTGGAGACCGTCTTATGACATTATTAAGAGGTTTAATGTTGCTAATCGTACGACTGCGGACGGAAAGTTGAGTGTGGACATTGAGGTAATAAGTGAATAATTCTTACAGCAATGAGACGTTGCTATTTACTTTTAGTTTGTCTGCTTTTGTCTGTGGGTTTGCAGGCTCAAAACAGCTTTCTTTTGCAATATTGGTTAGACAGAGACTACTCAAATAGGCAAAACATAGCATTTGGGAGCAATGGCTTGCAGGCAGAGTTGGATTTTGCAGGCTTAAACGAAGGACTTCACTCCTTAGACTTGCAGGTGCAAGACACAGGCGGTTGGTCTTCGCCCGCTTCTTTTACTTTCTTGAAGCTTAGCACTGCTTTGCAAGATGGAGAAGTGGCGAATACTACATATAAGTGTTGGGTAGATAGAGACAGCACCGATTTTGTTTCGGGCTCTCTAAGCAATGGAACGATTTTGCTCGACTTTGCCGATTTGGGAACAGGTTTGCATAGACTTAATGTGTTGGTTGAAAACGCAGATGCTCCTTCTTACGTTAATTGTTTCTCTTTTTTGAAAATCAACGACACGCTTTCTTCCTCCGGTGCAGGAGATTTGACTTATAAGTGTTGGGTAGATAGAGACAGCACCGATTTTGTTTCGGGCTCTCTAAGCAATGGAACGATTTTGCTCGATCTTGCCGACTTGGAAACAGGTTTGCATAGACTTAATGTCTTGGTTGAAAACGCCGATGTTCTCTCTTACGTTAATTGTTTCTCTTTTTTGAAAATCAACGACACGCTTTCTTCCTCCGGTGCAGGAGAATTGACTTATAAGTGTTGGTTTGATAATAATTTTGACTCTTTGCAAAGTGGAAGTGTGAGCAATGGTGTTGTGTTGTTGGAGACTTCTTGGCTCGAACCAGGCATTCATACGGTGAATGTCATTGTTGAGAGTGGGGGAATTGCTTCTTACATCAATAGTTATTCGTTTTTGAAACTCGATGAGTTGTTTTCGCAAGACGATATTACTTCGGCTACTTATAAATATTGGTTTGACGGAAATATTGCTTCGGTTCAAAGTGGCAATGTTGCCGATGGGGCTGTGCTTTTGGAGACTGCGGGTCTTGAAAGCGGCTTACACACTATTGATGTGATTGTGGAGGTTAACGGAATTCACTCTTTTGTGTCTTCTTATATGTTCTACAAATTAGATGATGCACTTTCGGGAGGTGCAAGCGGTGAGGCGTTGTCTTATAGTTACTGGTTTGATGAGGATTTTTCTCAAAGAAGAACAGGCACTTTAAGCAATGGAAACCTTATGCTTGAAACCGATTCTTTGCCTGCGGGTATTCATTATTTGAATATTCAAGTTAATAACTCTACTCCTTCGGCTTTGTCGAGACATCTCTTCTTTAAGGAGCCTTTGGGTGGTTTGGGTGTTTGCAAATATGAGTATTGGTTGAATGATGATTTTGCTTCTCGCACTACGGTGGAGGTTAATCCTCCGTCTGCTGACTTTGAAATTGTTTCTCTTATGCCTATGGATACGGTGGCGTTCAATCCGATGTCGATGTACTTCGATCCGAACGAGGGAAGCCCGATTGTGTATGCTCAAAACAAGATTCACTTCCGTTTTTGGAACAATTTGGATTTCTTTTCCGACACTGTGAAGACGTATGTGGATACAAGAGTTTATAGAGATGTGATAGCAGATTCAATAGAAAGGAATAGTATTAGAACATTTCCGATTCCTGAACAGAGAGATATTAAATGGTACACATTATATGCCGAAACAGGAGATTCTTTAATCTTTAAAGGTGGCAAAACTTGTACTATTCAATTATTTTCTCCTTCTGGAGATGAAATATTCCATTCTTCTGGTTCTAATTCTACTATGTTTAAAGGTTGTCACGCTTGGGAAGATGGTGTTTATTATTTGGCGGTACATAGTATTACTCAGTCTAATTCTGCTAACACTACTATACATTATAATCACATTTCAAAATTTGCTCTTTTGTCATACACTCCTGACTCTATTGGCAATAAAGTAAATAGTAGATTCTTTATGGATTATCTTGGAAATGGATTTGATTATCTTACAAATGTATTCCTAACAAATTTATCTGATACTATCTTCTATGAAGATGTAGTATCTCATGATATTTGTAATGCAAGAGTTCAGTTTCTTATTGATGACACTATTTCAAATGGATTATATGATTTGCATTTAGTGTTTAGAGATCAAGAAGATATAGATACAATAGTTTGGAACGATGCTTTAAATCTTCAAGAGTGTATTTATGGAGATTTGATTGTTTCTTATTCATCACCATCACGAGTAAGAAGACCTTATCCTGTAGATGTAACGATAAAAAACACAGGTAATATAGACTATGTGTATGTTCCTTTAAATATTGCATTCACAGATCCAGAATCAATTACTGATATAAAATTTAGTAATTTCAGTATCACTATGTCTAAAGAAGCCGATTCTTTAGATTACAATTTTGCTGTCCTTACTGACAATTTGATAGGAATGAATACTACAGGTTGTTTAATGTTTACTTATTTACCTATAATCAAAGCAAATGAAGAGATAACTTTGTCTTTTGAAGTATCTGCTAAATCAAATGCTAATATAAATCTCTATGCTTGGACAGGTGAAGGTTTTGAAGTAAGTGATTTTATTGATTTGATAGAAGAATATTCTACAAACTCTACTTATTATGCTTTTGGAAATATATCACAAATAGAAAGAGTACCAGCTACTGCTGAAAATGTCTTAGGTTTAGGAGAAGTTTTTGGTGCAATAGGTGGTTTAGGTGGTAGATTAAAGATGCCATCAATTGGACATGCAGGGAATATAGCTAATAACTCTGTTAAATTAGGAGTAACAATTGCAGGTATTGGGAATGCTTCCATGCATATAGTTGATAGAGCAGTTTGTGATGCTTATGGTATTTATCCTGGAGATCCTCTGTATGACGATATAATGAACTTACACCCACCCATTGCTTCTCCTGGAGATATTTTAGGAGGCGATGCAGGAATGGTTTTAAATAATTTACAAAGAGACAGATGTGATAATCCTTCTAATGAAGAACCTAATAGCTATAATATGAACTTTTATGTTCCTGTTGATCCAAATGAAATATATGGTTATGTTGCAGAATCAGGTTCTCTTTGTATCAAAGATAGTCTTAAAGAACTTAATTACGAGATTGAGTTTGAAAATGACACTTTATTAGCAACTGCTCCTGCACATACAATAGTTGTAAAAGATACATTAAATCCTAATTTATTTAATCTTTCAACTTTTGAAGCTCATTGGGTAACAATAGGAGAAAAACTTCTTGAATTAAATGGAGAAAGAGAGTTTGTTTATACAATGGATATGCGTCCGGATATAAATGCTATTGCACAAATTCAATTAGATTTAGATACTATAATAGGAATTGCTATTTGGACAATATCTTCATTAGATCCTATAACATTGGAACCTGCAACAGAATTAGAACAAGGAGTTTTGCCAATTAATTTTAATGGAGATGGAATAGGTAGGGTTGCTTTTTCAATAGATTTAAAAGATAATGTTTTTGCAGATAGTGTAATTGTTGATAATTATGCTTCTATATTCTTTGATCAAGAAGACCCAATACATACTTCTGTTTGGAGAAATGTTATAGATGTTACTCCTCCACAAAGCGAAATTACTAATATTTCTATGTCTAATTCAGAAGCAACATTGACTGTTCAAGCAACTGATAATATTTCGGGAGTTTGGAAGTATGATGTCTTTGCTCAATATGGTGCTAATGCGGAATGGGAAAAAGTTGGTGAGAATATTCCTATTGATAGTATGATTTCGGTTAGAGTTTACGATGGAATGAACACCGGTTTTGTTTCTATCGCTATTGACTCTGCTGGAAACGTCGAAAATAAACCTTTGTTGAGAGATAACGATATCTTTGCTTTACATGTTTATTCTGAAACTAATGAAATGCAAGGTTATGTTAATGGTTTGGGAAGTTATGATAGTTTAAGCGTTGTTGAAATCACAGCAGTACCGAATAGTTGTTATAATTTCGTGAGTTGGAATGACGGAAATACCAACAATCCAAGAACATTTACTCTTACAAAAGATACTTGCTTTACTGCTATATTTGAAAGCATCGACTTCTCAAACAGCATTACTGCTGCAATCTGCGAGGGAACAACCTACACCGAAAACGGATTTAATGTAAGTGAGGCAGGTGTTTATACTCAAAACCTGCAAACCATAAATGGTTGCGATAGCACGGTAACACTTACCTTGACTGTAAACCCTATTGCAACTACCGCTTTGCAGGCATCAATCTGCGAGGGAACAACCTACACAGAGAACGGCTTCAATGTAAGTGAGGCAGGCGTCTATACTCAAAACCTACAAACAATCAACGGTTGCGATAGTGTAGTTACGCTTACCTTAACCGTAAACCCTGTTGCAACTACCGCTTTGCAGGCTGCAATCTGCGAGGGAACAGCTTACACCGAAAACGGCTTCAATGTAAGTGAGGCAGGTGTTTATACACAGAACTTGCAAACCGTAAATGGTTGCGATAGTATTGTAACGCTTACATTAAATGTTAATCCAACTTTCAATACAGAACTTTCTGCAAACATTTGTCAAGGACAAGTTTACAATGAAAATGGATTTAACGTAAGTGAAGGAGGTGTTTATACTCAAAACTTACAAACTGCTAATGGTTGTGATAGTATTGTGACTTTAACTTTAAATGTTAATCCAATTTTCAATACAGAACTTACAGCAACTATTTGCGAAGGTAGTGTTTATACAGAAAACAACTTTAACGTAAGCGAAGCAGGTGTTTACACACAAAACTTAACTTCAGTAAACGGTTGCGACAGTATAGTTACATTAACAGTTAGTGTTAATCCTACTTTTGATACGACTATCAATGCAACAATAAACTCAGGGGAAACCTATTCAGAGTTCGGTTTTAACGAAAGTGAATCCGGTACTTACGTTCAAAATCTTCAAACTGTAAATGGTTGCGACAGTACTATTACTTTGAATCTTACGGTTAACAGTTCATTATCTGATGTTGCTGAATTGACAGAAATCACATTCTATCCTAATCCTACAAGCGGAATACTAACGTTCAGCAAAGAGATAGAAAAGATAGAAGTGATAGACAATATCGGCAAAATCGTTATGCGTTTCTTTAATACAAACGAAATCAACATCGAAACTTTGCCATCGGGAGCATATTATTTGCGAATGACGATCGAAGACAAAACGATAATGCGAAAAGTAATCAAAGAATAAATCCAACACTGATACCTTATACATTATATATATATAAGGAATAAGAAAGCGAGCGTTCGACCAAGGTAAACCCATTCGAACGCTCGTTTTGTATTATCTCTTTTTATTTAATCGAAAAACGAAATCAAGATTCGTTCGAGCGAAATCAAGGAACAAATTTCTGAAACAAAGATTCAGTATTTCTAAACTTTGTTTTAGCATTCAGGAATCAAGAAACAAGATTTCGACCACCGGTAATATAACAATTGAGCTTTCAAAATAGAGCAAAAAAGAGCAGAATCAACGTTGCGAGACCCACAAAACCGCCCAATAAACGCATAAAAAGAACTCGATTATTCTCTAACGTCTGAGGATTCTTGGATTTCGTGATGCTGGTCGTAGAGAGTTCCGCAAGCATGTTCAATACCAACTCTTCGTTGGTCATGTTGTCACGCAGGTTTTCTTTCTTCAAGCCCTTGAATTTCTTGTATTCTTTGGCTGTTTTGCCTGCCCAATGCTGATAAATGATGTCGGTGAGAGTGGCATACTGTATGCCCTCCTCTACATTGTGGAGCTTCCATTGGTCGGTCAAGTCCTTGCGTATCTCAATACTTTTGAGGCGTTGGTTTGAATTTTCCATTGACCGGTAGCATCTTTGTAAATGTGCGAAATGATGTCTTTCACAGCTAAGTTGTTTTTTGTGTTCATCATAGCACACAGTTACACAAAATTTTGTAAGTATCAACCAAAAGTCGATATTTATTCTTTACATTATGATAGTTGCCCATGTTGTACATTGCAAAAGATAATAACTTCTTTCCATATTTTTCGATGATAAAAATCAAGGATTTTAAGCGAAGATTTTGAGAGGATTTCTTACCTGTTTTGAGACCAAAATAAGGCTTTTTGAACGGAGGTTTTGTCTTGACAGAAAAACATAAGGGTTTTTGCTCACTAACATGAAGTCTTTTTGCAAAAAGACGAAGGATTA
>SFPR01000045.1 GCA_004551865.1 Bacteroidales bacterium | reverse complement strand
AGCCAAGTAACGGTCAATCTCTTCAACAGTCTTGTAGAGCATATTTTCGTTTTGAGAAATCGTATCGAATTTATCGACAAAACTAAATCTCACTTCGCCCTGTTCTAAGTTCTTCTTGGCGGTTTGTGCGTCTATTGTGAAGCCTGCAACGGTCTGAAAGCAGTGTTGAAAAAAACGATTGTTAAACTCTACTATTTTTCCGTCGGTTCGGTAGTTGTCTTTGAGCGGTAGTTGTTCGGTTGGCAGCGAATATTTGTTGTTGTTCGGTCTGTCATACAATGCTTTGAGTATTTGCCAATCGCCGTCTCTCCAACGGTAAATCGATTGCTTCACATCGCCAAACACAGAGCACTCTCCGCCCGAGGCAAGACTTTCTGCCACCAAGAGATTAAAGTTGTTCCAAGCCAAAGAGTCGGTATCTTGAAACTCGTCAATCATGATATGTTGAAGTCGTGAGCCGATTTTCTCATACATGAAAGGAACTGCATCTTTACTATCGACCATTTGGTTGAGCAATCGCTGAGTATGTCTCAAAAGGAAGCTGTTATTTTCTCTCAACATCTCATGTTCTCTTTGGTAAATGAAGACCAAGAGGCACAATTTGCGAGCCGAAGAATATATGGTTCGCAATCGCTTTACTCGAGGGTAGTTTTCCTTGTAGTACTCAACACATTGGTCGTGTAGTTCATTGAGTTTGTCTGTTATATGCTTGGTTTGTTTTTCCGATTTTTTGCTTTGTTTAATTATTTTGCCCTCTCCTTCGCTATCTTCCTTAAAACTATATCCTTCTATGAACCTTGAATATACAAATGCTTTATATTCCTTTTCTGCTTCAATGGCTAAGCGTTTGGCTTGCTCTATATATTGGTTGATATTGTCGATAAACTCTTGGATTTCCTTCTCTTTGTCGGCTGTTTCTTTGAGTATGTCTTGCAAAGTCTCAAAGGACATTTGTCTCATCGCATTGTCAATGATTGTTTTTGAGAGTTCATCGGAAAATTCCTCCATATCCTTTTCAAAGTTCCACTTTTTACCTTCTTGTTTTCTCTCATCAATGTAGGCTCTGAGGCATTCGTCAAGTTTTTTATTTGTCTGAGTGTCTTCTTTCAGTTCTTCAACAGCCTGAACGCGGTAGTCTTTATCGTCAATCACAAGTTCAAAACCGCTACTCACCCCAATCTCGCGTGCCATGTTGCGAAGAACTCTCTGAAAGAAGCTATCGATTGTTTCAATCCAAAAATGATTGTAATCGTGGAGGATACTTGTCAGAGCAAGAGCCGCATTTGCTTTTTCCTGTTCAGAAAGGCTTGCATTCTTTTCTCCTTTTATTGTATCAATCTCGGCTTGTGCTTTCTCGGTTTGATAAACTATGTTCCACAAAAGAGAAAGAATTCGGTTTTTCATCTCTGCCGTGGCTTTGTTTGTGAATGTTACCGCAAGCACATTCTTGTATGCCTTGGGATTTTTGAGCAACTTCTTCAAATATTCGACCGTCAGACTGAAGGTCTTTCCGCTTCCTGCCGAAGCAGAATACACTTTTAGTTTCATATCACTTACCAAATATGGTTTGGAAAATCACTTTGATGTCTGTCAAAAGACTTCTTTGCTCAAGGTAGTCAAGTTCTATTGCAAGTTTGTCTTGCATTATCACGTCAATATAGTATTGTTCGGGATTGTCGCTTCGAGAGAGTATCTCGTTTTCGTTTCTGTACTTTATGGAACTCAGAGATGTTATGCCGGGTCTGACAGTCAACACTTTCTTTTGCTCTTCGGTGTATAGTTCTACATACTTTCTCACTTCGGGACGAGGACCTACAAAACTCATGTCGCCTCTTAGTACATTGAAAAACTGCGGCAGTTCATCAAGTTTGTATTTGCGAATAAAAACTCCTGCCTTTGTTATGCGACCATCTCTTCCTCCTATGGTGAGAAGCCCTTGGCGGTCAGAATTTACTCTCATCGAACGAAATTTATAAATAGTGAAATCTCTGTTGCATCGTCCCACTCTCCTCTGACGATAAAACACTCCTCCCCTGCTTGACAAGCCTACCCACAAAGCAACAAACACAAAGAGCCAAGAGAGAAAAACAAGTCCGAAAAAGGAGCAAACAATGTCAAACAATCTCTTCATACTAAGAAAAAAGGTTTGTTCTTGCAGAGATTCACATCTTGTCAGTTACTTTGTAATAGCTTTCTACAAGAGTGTTTACAACATATTCCACCTGCAAATTGCTAAGCTGCGGATAGATAGGAAGACTTATTTCGCACTGATAGGTTTTGAAACTTACGGGATAGTCTTCCATTTTGTAACCTTGCTCAGAGAATAAACTCAAAAGCGGCATAGGGATATAGTGAACATTGGTTGCAACTCCTTTCTCTGCCATTAGGTTTATCAACTCGTTTCTCTGCTGCTCGGTTATAGGGTTTATTTTCAGCAAGAAAAGATGATAAGAAGGCTCAATGTCGTTACCGGACTTTGGAGGCAACACTGCCCAGTGGTAATCTTGCAAAAGTTCTCTGTAATGGTCATATACGCGTTTTCTTTCTTGCAAGAGGTAATCGTACTTTCCTATTTGAGCCAAGGCAATCGCAGCATTCACATCCGGAAGATTGATTTTCATTCCGTGAGCCACAATGTCATATCTCCAAGCTCCCATTTGTGCTTTGGCAAAGGCATCTTTGGTCTGACCATTGAGCGTCATCATCTTAAACCACTTGACCGTGGCGTCGTTATCAAACCTTTCGCCCAAGTCAAAGCAAATTGCACCTCCTTCGGCAGAAGTGATATTCTTGACAGCATGAAAAGACAACACACAAACATCTACAACTCTTGCAATGTCATTGCCTTTGTATTTGGCACCTATGGAATGTGCCGAATCGGAAAGTATCATTATTCTTCCGAACTGCTCCTGCACACGGCTTTCTGCAACAAACATCGACTTGATATGCTCACTTTCGACAATGTTGCGAATTTTGTCATAATCGCAAGGAATACCTCCCAAATCTACAGGAATAATGGCTTTGGTTTTTGGTGTGATTGCTTGTTCTATCTTGTCGGTATCTATCGTAAAATTGTCGTTTATATCGACCATTACCGGCGTTGCACCTGTATCCATAACAGCCATTGCTGTTGCACAATAGGTATATGCAGGAACTATGACTTCATCGCCGGGCTTGACACCCAACCATTTCAAAACCAATGTTGCTCCGCTTGTCCAAGAGTTTACACATACTGCACCCTTTACTCCCAATCTGTCGCACAAAGCCTCTTCCAAAGCCTTGACTTTCGGTCCTGATGTTATCCAACCGCTTCTCAATGTCTCCTCTACTGATTTTATAACATCCTCATCAATGTAAGGCGGGGCAAATGTTATCTTCATTTTCTGTCTTATGTTTAGTAAGTCAAGTTGCAAAGGTACGATATTTTAACCAAATATGGCATATTTTTCCTCTCTTGACGACAAATTCTCTCAGCCTTTGAGATAGACAACTTTCTTTGTTTGAAAGAACTCGTCTTCAAACCATGTATCAATGTCATAAACCTTGTATGGTTTTTTGATTTTGGAGAGTTCTTCTTTCAGGTCTCCGCCTTTGAGGTACAAAATACCATTCGGCAGGTCGTGATAGTTGATTTTCGAGAACTTACCTTTTGTCCATGGAATGAAATCTTCGAGATTGGTTACCGCCCTGCTTACTATGAAGTCAAACTTTTCTTGCAGTTTTTCGGCTCTTGTCTGCATCGGTTTTACGTTTTGCAAGCCCAAAGCCTCCGAAACAGCCTCTACAACTTTTATTTTCTTGCCAATCGAATCGACAAGTACAAATTCGGTTTGCGGAAACATGATTGCAAGCGGCAAACCGGGAAATCCTCCCCCTGTTCCTATGTCCAACACCCTGCACATCGGCTTAAACTCACACACCTTTGCTATTGCAAGGCTGTGAAGAATGTGATGAACAAAAAGGTTCTCGGTATCCTTGCGAGAAATGAGGTTTATCTTTTCGTTCCAGCTCAAAAAACAGCTCGCAAACTGCTCATACAAATCGAGTTGTCGCTCGTTCAAAAAGGGAAAGTAGCGTTTGAGTTCTTCTCTCATGGTTATTTTTCTATGTTTGACTGAGGGTACATTTTGTCCCAAAGGGAAGAATTGCCTTTGAGGTGCTTTGAAAACCATGCAAATATGGTCTTGTTCCACTTCAAACGCTTCTCATAGTCCATAATTCCGTGGTTTTCGCCATTTACTCTCACAAATTCTACTTCTTTTCCCAAGATTTTGAGAGCATTATACATTTGAATGCTTTCCCCTATTGGCACATTCGTGTCTGATGTTCCGTGCAAAAGCAAAAGCGGAGTATTGATTTTATCGGCTCTGAAAAGAGGCGATTGTTCGGTATAAAGCTCGGGCGAGTTCCAAGGATAAGAACCTGCACTTGCGGCTGCCGAATAGCTGTAGCCCCAATAGCCTTCTCCCCAATAGGAGGTGATATTCGATATACCTGCATGGGAAACTGCGGCTGCAAAAATATCACTGTGGCTTATCAAATATTGCGTCATGAAACCTCCATAACTTGCTCCAATACAGCCTATCTTGCTCTTATCGACAAAAGCATGCGACTTGCAGAATGCCTTTACGCTCTCTATTATGTCGTTTGCAGTCTTTTTTCCCCACGCATTGACATGTCGGGCTGCGAACTCCTGACCATAGCCTATTGTTCCCGAAGGATTAAGAACGTAAACCACATAGCCTTCGGCTGTATATAGGTATGGGCTGTATCTGCTCTCGAAACTTCTGTCCGAAGGGGTCGTTCCTCCATAGTAATATACTATCATGGGATAGGTTTTGGTCGAATCGAAGTCGTCGGGAAGGTAATATCTTCCCTCAATCAAGCCGTTTTTGGTTTTGTTGTTCCACACATACATTTCTCCCAAGGACACTTTGTCATATTTCTCTTTCTCAGGAAAGAGTATTTCGGAGCTTTTGCCATCGCAATAGGAGAACAAACGCTTTGGTTTGTTGTAGTTCTGACCAATGAACAAGGCTTTCTTGCAGTCGTCTGTGCAAGTAAAATCGTTCACAACATCGCAAGGAAGATTTATTTTCTCATAGCGATAGTTCTCTTTCGGCAACATTAGATACACATTGACCGAGTCTTTGTCGGTAGTGAGCATTACGACTTTGTCGCCTTTTATCTCAAAGGAGTTAATCGAAGGGTCAAAGTCTCTGAGTATAGCTTTGGCAGTGCGGGAAGCCTTGTCCCATGCAAGAAGAGTAGCATGATACATATTAGGTATTTGTTTCTTGCCCACCTTTGCCGAAATGCCGTCAAATGCCTCGCAAGACGCCGACACAAGAAGAAGATTGTCATCAAAATATCTTACATCTGACACAAAAGCATCAGCAAACAAAGTATCGACGGCAAGAGTTCGCAAATCAAGTTCAAAAAAGCGTCTGTACCCAAAAGGTCTGTGAGTGAAGTCATCATAAGAAAGCGAAATCAAAGCCTTATTTCCGTCGGCAGATACATCATGCAGAGCGACATCGTGAGAAGAAAAAGTAAGACGTTGCAAAGCCTTGTTACCCAAACGATACAACCACAAATCTCTTCTCTCTCTCCAATCGTCCCCAATGCGGTCTTCGGGTGAGAGAACACGATTTACCTCACCTCTTTGCTCGTTCAGTTTGTCTTTTGTGGCAATAAGAAAGGCTTGTTCGTTGTTCAAAAACTTCACCTGACCTTCCGGAAAATCTTGTGCCAACACCTCGAGCGTCAAAGTCTCGGGATTGAGTACCCACATAGTGTTCCGTCCGTCTTGTTTGCCACAATAGTAGAGCAAATCACTCTTTGGCAACCACGAAATACTGAAATAGTTGTTTCCTTGATACAAAAGTCTGTCTTCATCGGTACTTTTGAGCTGCCAAGTCCACTTTGTCTTACCCTTGTTATCAGTTTCGGAATACACAAGCAAATAATAATTTCCCGAAGGTGAGAGATTTACAGAATAGAGGTGCTTTCCCTGCAACATAGTCTCCAAACTGAACGGCTCTTTGGCAGAAGAAGGCAAGCAAACAAGCCCTTTGCCCTCGCAAATGACCTTTAAGCGGTTGCAATCTTCATTAACCAAAAGAGAAAGACTGACATTATACACTCCCTTGTCAAAATCAGCTTTCAAAGTGAGCGTATCGCCCGCAGAAGACTTCTTTTCGGAACTTGCATTGACAAAATCAGCTTTCAAATCGCAAGGAGTAATTACCTTAAACTCAGCCTCGGAACAATCGGAAGCCACAATCTTGAATCCAAGATTGACAACACGCATTTCTCCTTTGGCAACAGCAAACGAAAACCAACCATCACCATCGCAAGAGAGTTCCTGAGAGACCTCACGAGAGCGTCTGTCTGTTTTGAGAGCATCAAACAGACTGAAAGACTTGCCGTTCACATCGGTCGAATCAAACATTATCGGCATACAAACCGCATAATCTTCATACAAATCAATAGTTTCGACCACCTTTTGAGCCTTCGCACCCCACACAAACGCAAGGCACAAAGCTACAAAAACCAACTTTTTCATATCAATCATCTTATTCAATTTCATAAATCAATAAGTAATTTGTTCAATCCTGCAAAGGTAACAAATTAGTCGATACCGACAAAAAAGACAAACAAAAACATAGCAAAATCAAATCGCCGTTTCATTTTTCCAAAACGCCGTCTTATTGAAATAAAACGCCGTTTTATTTCGGCAAATCGCCGTTTCATAATCATCTGAAAGTCAAGATAGAAATCCTCAATCAAAGAAAGAGAGAATAGCCACGCACTTTCTCAAAACAAATCTTTGTTTTGTTCGGTTAGTCAGTCTTTTGACTTGGGGAAGTCATCAAATGGCGGAACATATATAGGTAATAGTAAGCAATGAAAAGCACTCCTATCATTATGTCCCCTATTGCCACTCCCCTGAGAGAAAAAAACAATATCGGCAAGAGCAATGTGGCACTCTTGCCTATGGCATAAAGGTTTACTCCCGTGCGATGACCATTCCACATTAGCAGACAAGAATAGAACAAAATCATTCCCAAAATGAACATGAAGATGTAAAAAATAATGTTTGCACCAAGAAGGTATTTCAAGTTCTCTTTCCAAAAGTACATTATCGAAGGAAGTTCGACACTGTCTATGAATGAGATGAACCATTGGGCAAAAAATGTGCCGATTATTCCGAAAAGCGTTATCACAAAGGCATTGACAAAAGAGAAAACAAGCGGAATCTTTATCCCCCAACGAGAATACATATCTTTGTTTTGGCTCATTTGTCCTTTGTTGAGAATGATTGGTGTTTTCTTTGGTGCTGTCATTTCATCGTTATTTGATTGTGCAAAGGTAAATATAAAACACAAAACGGAAGGTACTCAAAGCACCTTCCGTCCAATAAAATATTATGAAAGAATAAGCTCTACTTCTTGCTTGGATTCATCGATTCAGGCTTCAAAGATACTCTTACATATTCGTCATGCTTCAAGTATTTTTGTGCGACTGCTTTCAAATCTTCTACTGTCAAAGCATTTACTGCATTAGTATATTCTTCCAATGTTTGAAGTTCGTATCCGTACCACTTAGAACCCGGAATTACGCTCAACCAGTAGCCATTTCTTTCGAGTTGAGTTGTTCTTCCCGAAATCAACTGCTCTTTTACCTTTGCAAGATCTGTTTCTGTAGGTCCTTCTTTCATGATTTGATCCAACACTTCAAAAGTTGCATCGGTCAATTTATCAACCGTCGAAGGATCACAGGTGTAGTAACACATCGTTGTTGCCTCAGCCTTAGGATATTTGTCATAATCGAGGCTGAAAGATGGAGAATATGTTCCTCCGAGTTCCTCACGGATTACTTCGGTAAGTTTGATTGAGCATACGTTGTTCAACGCTCTTGTTGCCAAACGCTCTTTGTCGTTCCATGTGAACGGATTTTTGAATGTGATTGTCATCAATCCCTTGTCTGCTTCGCCTTTATAGACATCTTTTTTCACAACTCCTTTTGCAAAGTCGGTCGAACGGTCTTGCCATTTCTCAGCTTTCTTGCCGTTTGTCGAAGGTAGTCCTCCGATATACTTCTCTATCAATGGCAACATGGTCTTTTCGTCAATATTTCCTACAAATGTGAAAGTGAAATCTGAAGCATCTGAAAATCTTTCCTTGAATATCTTCAACATTTTGTTGATATCCATTTGCTTCAACTGAGCTTCGGTAGGTATCATTATGCTTCGTTTGTCTTTTGGATACATTGATTTTATCCATTCTTCTTGGAATGCGAACTCCGGCATGTTCTTTACCATGTTGATTTGGGTTTTCAACTTGTCTATTGTGTTGTCCAACACTTCCTTGTCGGCTCTTGGTGCTGTGAAGAACATATACATGTATTGCAACTGGGTCTCAAAATCTTTTGGAGAGCAACTTCCGGAAAGTCCTTCTTGCAATTCGCCAATTTCAGGGCTGAGTCCAAAGTTCTTTCCTTTCATGAATTTCATCAACTGGCTGTGGTCGTATGTTCCGATACCGCATTGGTCGATAATGTTTGCTGCAAATTGTGCGTTAATCATGTCTTTGTCTTCGTACATCGAGGTTCCTCCTGCCGATTGTGCAGAAACAAGTATCTCATCGTTCTTAAAGTCGGTCTTTTTGATGATTACTTTTGCTCCGTTGCTTAGTGTGTATTCTGTGTAATCGAACTTTTCGTTCTTGTTTGTTGAGGTTATTTTGCCTCCTTTTACTTCTTGAGCAAAGAAAGGTTCTGTTTTGGTGTTATCAATCCATGCTTTGGTATTTGCCTTTTTGCACTTTTCGATTAGTTTCAACACGTCTGCTTCTTTTGGAACTTTGACACCCTTCTTTTCCGGCATTGATATGGTGCAGATGAAGTTCTCTTCTGTTATCCATTTGTTGATTAGAGCGTTCACTTCTTCCAATGTAATATCGTCCATCAAGGCTTTTGCCCATTTGTTTTCCATGATTGCTCCGGGCATAGGGGTATTTTCCAAGAAGTAATCAACCAATTCTGCTGCTATTTTGCCGCTTTCGGTCTTGCTCTCTTCTTTTGCTGCTTGTGCATATTGTTCAAGAAGAGCTTCTTTTGCACGGTCAAGTTCGCTTTGCAAGAATCCGTGTTGTTGCAAACGACGATTTTCCAACATTACAGTCTCGATTGCATTCATCACTTTGCCCTCTTTGGCTGTTATATATATTTGGTATGCAGCAACAGGACGTGCCAAAAATCCTCCGTAACCTGCGTATGCGTTCATGTAAGGGCAAGCCTTCTTTTCTGCAAGCTCGCTCAAACGCTCGCTAAGCATGATTTCAAACAAGTTATAAAGCAAATGTTGTTCACGGAAGTCGCCAATGGTTTTGACTTCTTTTGCAGGGTGTTTGTAGAACATTTGTACCGATGTTGAGGTTGCTTCTTTGTCGGTTGCAACACAAACAAGCGGCTCAACATTGTTGTCGATTGTATATACAGGTCTTTGCGTAGGAGTGCAAGGAGCAGGAACCATGGTGAAAAAGTCTATCACTTTTTGTTCCATTTCGTCTGCATCAAAGTCTCCGACAACAATTACAGCCATGTTGTCAGGTTGATACCATTTTTTGTAGAAGCCTCTGATGTCGTCATATACAAAGTTTTGCAATCTGTCAAGAGTTCCGATAGGAAGTCTTTCGGCATACTTGCTGCCTTTGAGCATAGTTCCCCATGTTTTTGCTCTCAAACGCTCGCTTCCTCCTTGACCCATTCTCCACTCTTCGATGATAACACCTCTTTCTTTGTCGATTTCCTCTCCTGTCATCAAAGCTCCGAATGCCCAACCATCAAGAATTTTTAATCCCATGTCGAACAATTCCTTGTTGTCAGTCGGCAAAGTCAAAGTGTAAACCGTTTGATCGAAACCTGTATAAGCGTTGATTTCTCTACCAAACACAATACCTTGCTTTTCCAATTCGCTAATCATCGAATTGCCCGGGTATTGTCTCGAACCATTGAAGTTCATGTGTTCGGTAAAGTGTGCCAATCCCACTTCGTTTGGCTCTTCCAACACGCTTCCTGCATTGATTGCAATTTGAAATTCTGCTCTGTTTGCAGGCTTGTTGTTCGATCTGATAAAATAGGTAAGTCCGTTGGCAAGTTTTCCTGTCCTTACCTTTCCGTTCAATTTGATTTGCTCGTTAATATCGACCTTTGCAGCCTTCTTGTTTTGAGCAAATCCCGTTGTTACCAATGTGATACACAACGCCAATGCTAAAAAAACTCTGTTTCTCATAGCTTTTGAATTTGTTTGTTGTTAAATTTATTATTTGTTATCTGTATTTTCTTCATTTTCGTACTCCAAAATATCCCCCGGTTGGCAATTTAATGCTTTGCATATTGCCTCCAAGGTCGAAAAACGTATCGCTTTTGCTTTTCCTGTTTTCAAAATGGACATATTGGCAGGCGTTACATTGACCTTTGAAGAGAGTTCCCCCAAAGAAATTTTGCGTTTTGCCATCACTTCGTCCAAATTTACCACTATTCCCATATCACAAACCCCTTCTCTTTCGTTAAACCGTCAAATCATTTTCTTCCTGCAATACTATACCTCGTCTGAATACCTCAATCAAAACGATGAAAAGTAATCCTACCAATATATAATCCCAAGATATACTACTTATATCTACAATCGGCGAAATGGTTATGTCTTTAATCTTGATGAAGTGTGATAGGAAGTATTTGTCCAAATAGTAATTTCCAAGCTCTATGAAAGGCATGATAATAAAACCATAAGCTATATATCTCAAACGTCTGATGTTCTTGTGGCTGAAAACGCAGTTGGTAATGTTGGTTTTCTCGTTTCCCATTGCCCGATAAACACTACGAATGATGTTTCTGATTTGAAAAAGCACGAATATAAAAAACAACATCATAAGGTTGAGAGTAAGAAAGTACAATATCTTCCACACAATCAGCACACCCTTGTATTGTTCGGAGCTTACATTGTATTGTACTTTTATTCCCATAGGCTTCAAAGCAGAATGCACACTGCTGATTGAGGTATCGGTATCGCCAACAAGGGTAATGGTATCGGCCTTGTTGCCGCTCACCATTGCAATTCCCGAAACGCTCTCTCTGTCTCCCGCAATGTCAAGCACCGAACTCAAAAGCAAAAGAGCAAGCGTGGCAACCAATATTACAAGTATAATATCGAACAACCACTTCATTGTTTTGAAACTAACTATCTTTCTTTTCTCGTTCATGTTTCTCAAATTTGACGATGCAAAAATACGTCAGTTTTTCCAATCTGCCAAATTTTTTATCGTTTTTCGATAATTTTTTCTTGTTTTTCGATAATTTCAAGACGAAATTACAGCAAATCCTCCGGTATAACTTCTCAATCTGTTGAGCGATTTCGTCCGCATATTTCTTGAAAACCTTTCTATTTTACAATAGTATTTATGATTTTTTTGTTGAAGAGCGTTTCTGTATTCTACAATTTGTCGGACAGCATCTCTAAAACGACGTTCAAGCTCGGCTTTGGCATTGTTTGTTGTTTTGAATGCATCTTGTTGAACGCCAAACATAATAGCTACAAGCATTTCATCTAT
Organism: Bacteroidales bacterium; assembly: GCA_004551865.1. Classification (GTDB taxonomy): domain Bacteria; phylum Bacteroidota; class Bacteroidia; order Bacteroidales; family P3; genus Onthomorpha. Next base: position 1,938 of record SFPR01000045.1, on the reverse strand, counting down.
CAGTTCTTCCGTTGAATTAAGCCTATATTACCTATGTTCTTCCTTTGAAATAATGATCTAACCACTTTGGTTGATTGTGAGAAGAAACACACTTGCACAAATAGGCATATCGTCGGCAAAACCGCCCTTGCAATATATCTTCTCTTTATTCAACAACAATCAAAGCCCTGCCAAATTTTGGTAAATTGTATTTCCGACAAGCAAAACCGCAAGACAAATCCAAAGCACTTTGAGAAAACGAAAATTTAACGACTTCTTTCGCAAATAACAAACAAAAGAGACTACAACAGTGAAGAGCAAAAAGAAAAACGGCGGGAAGAACTTTATGCAATCAAAAATGTTGCCTTGCAACAAACACAGCAAGGAACGCTGAAAACCACACAAAGGGCAACTAATTCCAAACAACTGTTTGTAAATACAAGGCAACATCGGAAAGCTCATAGAGCTTTATTTTCTACATTTCACCCAATATAGCAAAAATAGAAACTCCATAAATAAGAGTTAGAATGACAGCAATCGCACCAAAAACTATTCCGATTATTGAAGTGATTTTACCTGCATTGAGCATTTTATTGTCGGTATATAACGAAGGGTCTTCATTATATTGTACCAAACCCTTGTTTGCTAAGACCAATCCCACAATTCCGCAAACAAGTCCGACAAATCCGCAACCAAGTACGATTGAACAAATTCCCAATACCAAAGCAGCAACCGAATTAGGAGCTGTCTTTTTTGTTACATTTTTCTCTTCCATAACGTCTTTACTTATAAATTACAAATATGATTTAATTAAACTGATCTTCTGATTTTTACATTGTATCAACCATTGTTTGCAACAAAAAGCCAAAAAACGAACCAAAAACAAGCAAACAAAGTAGTGCCGTAACAACACACAAACCGGAAATCACTATTCCTATTATTGATGTAACTCTTCCTGTTGTAAGCATATCGCTACCGGAATAAAGAGCAGGCTCTTCATTATATTGTCTTAAGCCTTTGTTTGCATAAATCAATCCGATTATGCCACAAGCAAGTCCGACAAGAAGACCGCTAAAAACGATTGAACAAATACCCAAAACCAAAGCAACAACCGAATTAGGGGCTGTCCTCTTTGTTATATTATTCTCTTCCATAATCATTTATTTTTTGAAATTATATCCTTTGCAAAGATACACAATTTTAGTTTACTCACAAAGTTTTTCAAACATTTTCCATGCTTTTTTGAAATTGTATTTTGTTGCCATAGGTCGCTTTTTAACAATGCATTATCCATTCACAATAAATACCTGAATACACACTCAAAACAACGTCGCATTTTTACCGAATTGTAGTTATCTGACAAGTTATGAACTCTGACGTATGGCGGATTACCAAATACAAATTCCATTTTATTGTCAAATTGTCTCAATGTAAGGGCATCGGAGTTGATTATATCCCACCGAACATTGCTTAAACCATATTCTGCTGCTGTTTTATCAAGGTTATGTAAACATTTTGCATATTCATCACAATCAATTTCAACCCCGTGAACAAAAGTCTCCAATTCAGATTGCAGAAGTTTCAAATCGTTACTTCGTTCCAAAAATTCAACAATGTATCGTCTGACAATTTCTGTTAAAAATGCTCCATTGCCACAGCTGTTATCAATGACGTGTCGGCATTGTGTCGCTCCAAATCTATAATTCCCGAAATCAAGCATTCGTTTTACAAGATAATCAGGAGTATAGATACGTCCGTAATGTTTAATTGATGATGACATACCCTACGTTTTTTATCTGCGATATGCCAAATGTCTCCTACGAACGCAGAACGTGGACATTTTTGCCCAACACTGCGGTCGTAGGAAACCGAATTACACAGACAAAAACGCCCACGCATGGTGGTCGTTCACAATCTGTTCTCGGTGTAATCAAATGAAATTTCCTACGTTTCAGTGTT
>SFPR01000099.1 GCA_004551865.1 Bacteroidales bacterium | reverse complement strand
CTATTGTCCATAACTGTCAAGACCTTTCCTTGGCGGGCAAAGGGTTAGGAATGGAGAAAGGGAGCGGAACACGGTCGGGGTTACTTTGGGAAGTTGAGCGAATACTTGACGAGTGCAACGGAAATCTCCCGCAAATCTTGCTTATGGAAAACGTGCCAGAAGTTATCGGCACTAACAATAGTGAACACTTTTCGCAATGGGTTGCAAAGTTGGACAGTTTAGGATATAAAAGCAAGTGGGAAATATTGAACGCAAAAGACTACGGTGTCCCGCAAAACCGCGCAAGGTGTTTTATGGTGTCGTGGCTCGGAAATTACTATTATGACTTTCCGAAAAAAGTTAAACTCGAAAAACGAATTAAAGATATATTAGAAACAAATGTTGACGAAAAATATTACTTGAATGATGATACAATCGAAAGAATAAGCAAGTGGAAATCTCAACAACAACCGCTCGACCATATTCTTAACGACAATAGTTGCTCGCCTTGCTTAACGGCACGAGGCGGGGGCGAAGAACATAGCGGAATGATATTGTATGGAGAAACAAATGATAATAATAGATTTTTCAAGCAAGCGTTTGAAACCGCACAAAAAAATGAGTGCAGAACAGGCGACACAATAGACGCATATAATAAGAAAGTAAATCAAAGCGGAACATCTCCGACAATTACAACGCGACCAGAGGGGTTCAAAACAGCAATTCTTGTTGTTGATGGCTTTAATCAATCTATTAGAGCCGACCAAACGTGTTTTGGCACAATCACAAGGAATGTAGGTGCAGACTTAAAACGTAACGGACAAGGACTAATAGAGATAGAGCCGCTTGCGCTTGACGAGCAAAACGGATATATTCGACAAGACGGCACAGTAGGAACACTAACAACCGACGGAAGCAGCCCTAAACATAACAACCGAATTATAGAAAAAAACCTACGCATAAGGAAAATTACGCCAAAAGAATGTGGACGGCTTATGGGAGTGCGAGATAAAGATATAGACACAATGGCGGTCAATCAAAACAACTCATCGCAGTATCACTTATATGGAGATAGTATCGTTGTCGATGTGCTAATGGCAATTTTCGGACAAATGTTATAGCAATGCACCGTTTGGGCGGGAACGGCGTAAATAAAAAAACAACAACGTAATAAAATAACACCCTTGTCGGGAAACCGCCCTTTCTCGGCTGACATAAGGAGTAAAAAATGACACTTAAAGAATTATTGGTACAATACGGAAACACAACTGACCCCGTTAAGGAAGCAGAAATTATAGAAAGGTGGTTTGTTGAAAACGACTTTGAAGATTTAGGACTTTCTATGATTGCTCGCTTGTCGGCGAAGAAAATCAAGAAATTACAAGATAAGTTATCGTTCGCACAATCTTGGCTTCCGAGTAAAATTGATGTGAACTGTAATAAAGAGTTTGCCAACGATAAGCCAACTGCTGATATGTTAAATCACATTATAACATATTGTATGCTGTCTATGCCGTTACCTGACGACATTCTTGAATGGGCAAAAGCAAATATTCCAAACATAAATGTTCCGAGAGTATTTTTTATGCCGACAGTAAAATATCTTAAAGACAGATATAATATAGAGTTTAAGGATAAACCCGAATGGAATTTTTAGGAGTAAAAAATGGAAGAAAAAATGACTAAACAAGTAGAAGATATGATTAAACAAATAGCAAAACTCACAGAAGAAAATCAACGTCTTAAAAAAGTAATCAAAAATTTAGAAGAAGCGCATTATAATGACATTGATGAAATGGTGGGAAAGCGAATGTTAATTATGAAAGAAATCAAAGAATATATATATGATAAAATAGTTGACGATTTTGGCGACGAAGCAGACAGCGTAGTTTATTATACACTTGACATTGACGAATTTTTTGACAAGTTGGACGAGTTAGCACAAGAATAAAGAGAAAAGGGATAGGCAAAGTGCTTATCCCCTCAATGTATATCATCGCACGGATAACGTTATTGTTAATTTCCTATCCCCCTACAATTCGTAATATGCAATCAATAAGCATAAAATTAAGAGTATGAAAATTCCACTCATAATCTTATAGAGTTTCATTTTCATACCCTTTGTGTTTTGTTATCTTTTAGCGCAAAAATCGTCAAAACTGCCGACAAATGCACCGTTTGCAACAGCCGCACGGAACTCGTTAAGAAGTTCGAGTTTTGCCTGTTCTTGCTCTCTTTGTTCGGCTTCTGCTTTCTTTTGCTCTATAAACTCATCAAGCGATACAAGGCAGTTGCCGTCCGCCACTTCTCTACGATATTCCGCTTCATACATATCGTGGTCGGCTTTCGCTTTTGCGATTGCTTGTGCTTCTTCGTTTGCTTTTTGTGCTTCCGCTTCCGCATACGCCTGCTCTACAAGGTCAACGGACTTGCTGAAACCGAGAGCCTTTGCGGTTTTACGAAGAGCCACCATAATGGGGCTTTCCCAACCCGCACTCACACAACCCAAACAAAGAATTGCCATAAGTAAGCCAAACACGAGTACACCGATTATGATACTTGCCCACAAAGGGATTTGCACATTCCCATACACAATCCCACACGAAGCACCTGCGCCTGACATTGCACTTGCGATAAACGAAGCAACAATACCACATATCGTTTTAGGATTGTTTTTAAGGTAAATTGCAAAAGCACTTTGCTTTATTGCTTTCTTTTCCTTGACAACTTTTTCCTTTGCCATAGTTTTACCTCTTTTTTTGTTTATATTTGTCGCACAAAATGCTATAAAAATAGCCCCAACTTTTGGAAGAGTTTTGACCGCAATAGGTTTAGTGGCTTCCATAAGTTTAACCGCCTTGCTTGTTTGCACCGCTACCTTTGTTACTTTAAGTGATGAAACCAAAACGACAATCGCTTTAAGTGCGTAAACGGCAAGTGCCACCGATAATGCACCTGTAAATATATCGGCTATGCTTATAACAAGCGTCGATACATTTGATTTCAAGTCGCTCCGATACGCTACAAGTATTTTAAGTATCATCACAAAAGACAACAAACTTGCAATAAGCGAGCAAATTTGCCAATCTATTGAAGTTAGGCACATTGAAACAATGCCGAAAAGCAAGTCAAT
>SFPR01000011.1 GCA_004551865.1 Bacteroidales bacterium | reverse complement strand
CATCGACGGCAACCGTATGCCGCCCATGCCCGTGCCGAAAGCTTCGGCAATCCGATACGCCGTTTGCTCGTCCAATCCGAACAGGTCGGCATACGCGCACAAAATCGCCTGCGCGCAGATGTAACCGTGTTTTTCACGCAAATCGACCGCTTTTTGAACTCTGGTTTCCATAAAATCCTCCTATTTGATTTCCATAAAGATTTGGTGCCGTTCGTCCTTGATTGAAACGGGCGCGTCCAATCCGATACGCTGTACTTCGGGTTGCATATTCAGATAAATTTGACGGGACTTCACGCCCGCTTTCATCAGTACGCCCGCCGCCGTTTGCAAGCGCGCAAACGCCAAATCCAACTGATTTTGCGGAACGCCCGCGTAAGCAATATTGCCGTACAGCTCGATGTGCCGCCCGGAGGGCAAAGACCGCGCCAAAGCGGCGACTTCACGTTCGGCTTCGGCGTTCATCAGCGCACTGTTGTATTCGAAATTCAGAATGTAAGTGTTCGGACTGACTTGCAGACAAAAGCGTTCGGCAACGTCGCGCGCGGAACACGCCGCGAAAAAAAATCCGCAAAAAATCAAAACGGCGTTTGAGAAAAACCAAACGCCATTTTATTTTTTCAAAACGCCGCTTTGGTCGAACGAAATGGCGTTTTGTTTTGTTTGTATTCTTGCTTCGGCTTATCGAAAAACATAAAATTTTATCGTCGAAACAAAAAAATATCATTTTACTATTGCTAAGATGAAAAGTTTCCGTATATTTGCCCTGTCAAATATTGCGAGAGAATAGATTTTTGCGATGTTTTGTCGTGATTAACTCTCCGCTTCGTTGATGTAGTAATATGTTTAATTAAAAAATGTCAGTCATGAAGAAAGCAAGATTCCTTTTAGTATTTATTTTATTGTTTGCAATGGCGGAATTAAAGGCACAGTATCACTATGTAGATCCGCCTGATTCATCTCAGTATGATTTGTTGTATGTTTTCGATACTTCGTTTGTTGAAAATTGTTTCTCGACGGATGATACCTTAATATTTATATTTCCAACGGCATATTTGACGAGCGGAAACAACTTTTCCTATTCATATCCGTATTCAAAGTTTGGCTGGTATAATGCTTTGAAACGTCAGTATTGCGACCCCGATGCTCCCATGCCGGACGGCTATGTTGTTGGTGCAAATTGCTATACAGACAGCAACGATAACTTGGTTCACTACGCCGAAGCCTTTGCCCAAGAGTACCATTTGGAGATACCATACAACGATTATGTGATTTGCGGAGTTGCAATCAAGCTGAGCATCTCTGCATTAGATGATTACAGAAATTTGTGTGTGTTGAATGACCAATTTGATACCATAAGTTCTACCATTTTTCATACCACAAACCCGATGTCTCCCGACGGACTGACGACCTATCATTGGAACAGAGGTGGTTGGAATACCTATTATTTTCCTTCGAGAGATTATGATTCTCTGACCAACATCAACGATTTCAAGATAGCATTTGACGTTCCGATGTTCGGCTATGGGAATACGTTTCAGGTTTTTCACACTTGCAATGTTTATAGTCCTTGCATGAGAGATTCTATTATGGCACACGGCGGACCATTTGAGACAGGTTACAACTATGATACTATCTTTTGGGGAGTGTTAGACCACTATTGCAGTCCATATCCGGGACTTAGAGATACGATAAATAACACATGGCATACTGAATATGCCCTTTGGAATTATTATCAGAATGCACTTAAACAAGACAGTACGGCAATACCATTGTGTTCTTATCCCGATCCCAAATACTTAAAGCACAATGGGGAGTGGCGTTCGTTTGATGAAGACCCTGCGTATGACATTTGGCAACATATTCGCATAGCAATGGTTCCTATCATCATGATACCGGTAGAGACGAGCGGCGGAGGACAAGGAGCGTTGAGCGAAGTTGAATTGCAAAAGATGTGTTATGTTTATCCCAATCCGGCAAAGGATTATGTCAAGGTGTTGAGCCACTTTGATATAAGGACGGTTCAGCTTGTCGATATTTCGGGTCGGGTTGTCAGAGAGCAGATTGTGAATACGTTTGAGGGAGTGATAGACACAAGAGGGTTAAGTTCGGGAACGTACATTGTGAAAATCAACACCGTAAAAGGAAGTGTCGAAGAGAAGTTAATTATACAATAATCATTCGATCGGCTTGCTCTGTAACATAGTCATTAGAGAGAGCGAAGCCAATCTTTCTCAGAATTAAATACAGAAGAATACCCTTAGAACCAAAACGGCGTTTGGACACTCTCCAAACGCCGTTTCATTTTTCCAAAACGCCGCTTTGGTCGAACGAAACGGCGGTTTATTTTGTTTGAGTTTTGCAATCGACAAGGCTGAAAATTCAAGTCTAAATTTTGCCATGAAACATAAAAGCAGTATTTTTGCAAAGTGATATGACCTTTTGCAGTCATGAATTGTTTTCTTTGGTATGGGAAATGACAAAAAACTTATAGACAGTGTAACTAACGAGCAGTATAAGTACGGCTTTGTTACTGATATTGAGACAGAACTGATAGAAAAAGGTCTCAATGAACAAGTGGTGTGCAGGATTTCGGAACTCAAAGGAGAGCCTGAGTGGTTGAGGGAGTTCCGTTTGCAGGCTTACCGTCGTTTTGTGAAGATGAAGTGTCCCGATTGGGCTCATCTCGACATTCCGCCGATAGATTTGCAAAATATCATCTACTATGCAGCTCCCAAAAAGAAAAAACAGTTGTCGAGCTTGGACGAAGTCGATCCGGCTTTGTTGGATACTTTCAACAAGTTGGGAATTTCGTTGGACGAACAGAAGCGTTTGAGCGGTGTTGCGGTCGATGCGGTGATGGACTCGGTGAGTGTGAAAACCACTTTTCAAGACACTTTGCAAAAGGCAGGCGTTATTTTCTGCTCATTCAGCGAGGCGGTAAAGCAATATCCCGAGCTTGTTAAGCAATATTTGGGAAGTGTTGTTCCTGCAAGCGACAACTACTTTGCGGCTCTCAATTCGGCAGTGTTTTCCGACGGCAGCTTCTGTTACATTCCCAAGGGAGTGCGTTGCCCTATGGAGCTATCGACCTATTTTAGAATAAACGCAGGCGGAACGGGTCAGTTTGAGAGAACACTCATCGTTGCCGACCAAGGAAGCTATGTTTCGTATATGGAGGGCTGCACAGCACCGCAGCGAGACGAGAACCAGTTGCACGCAGCCATAGTGGAAATTGTGGTAATGCAAGATGCAGAAGTCAAATACTCCACCGTACAGAATTGGTATCCCGGCGACAAGGACGGAAAGGGCGGAATATACAACTTTGTTACCAAAAGGGGCATTTGTAAGGGCAACAATGCCAAACTCTCTTGGACACAGGTTGAAACAGGTTCTGCAATCACGTGGAAATATCCGAGCTGCATTTTGCAGGGAGACAACAGCGTCGGAGAGTTTTACTCTGTTGCCGTTACAAACAACCATCAGCAGGCAGACACAGGCACAAAGATGTTGCACATAGGTCGCAATACCAAGAGTACAATCATAAGTAAAGGAATTTCGGCAGGCAAAAGCCAGAACTCATATAGGGGTTTGGTGAGAGTAAACAAGGGAGCAGAAAATTCGCGTAACTATTCGCAGTGCGATTCTCTGCTTTTGAGCGACACTTGCGGTGCTCACACCTTCCCATACATCAAAGTGGAAAACCAATCTTCGGTTGTGGAACACGAAGCAACCACTTCCAAAATATCGGAGGACCAACTATTCTATTGTCGTCAGAGAGGAATAAGCCAAGAGCAGGCAATAGGGCTTATAGTCAATGGTTACGCCAAAGAAGTCTTGAATAAGTTACCAATGGAGTTTGCTGTCGAAGCACAGAAACTTCTTTCCATAAGCCTTGACGGCTCAGTCGGGTAAAGTATAAATGAGAAAAGATGAGGTTTGAAGGGCAAAACACTGATGGAAATTAAGAGAATACTTGTAATAAGATTTAGTTCTATTGGAGACATTGTGCTGACAACGCCTATTGTCAGAGCAATAAAAAAAAGTTTTCCGCAGGCAGAGTTGCACTATCTGACAAAACCTTCAAATGCAATCCTGCTTACCAACAACAAATACATAGATCGAGTTCACGTATTGACCTCAGATTATGCCCAAATGCTCAAATTGTTACGCTCTTTTGAGTTTGACTATGTTGTAGATTTGCAAAAAAATCTCCGCTCAGGGAGAATAAAACGCTCTTTGGGTGTCGAGAGTTCGTCTTTTCCGAAGCTGAATTTCAAAAAGTGGCTCTTTGTCCGCTTCAAGCGTCAATGTCTTCCGTCGGTTCATGTTGTCGATAGATACTTTGAGGCAGTCAAGCCGATAGGAGTAAGCAATGACGGTATGGGTTTGGACTTCTTTTTGCAAGAAGAGGACTTTGTAAGTCCGGATTTCTTGCCTTTGGACTTTCAAAACGGCTATGTGGCTTGTGTTGTTGGCAGTAAGCACTGCACAAAGCAGATGCCGACCGACGTAATGGTCTCTTTGTGCCGCCTTATTCAGAAGCCGATACTTTTGTTGGGCGACGACAACGACCGCGACAAGGCAATGGCGGTGGAAAAGACCGTGGGAACAAAAGTTTTTAACGCTTGCGGAGCATACAATATCAATCAGAGTGCATATCTGTTGAAAAACTCCATGGGAGTCATCACTCCCGACACAGGACTTATGCACATTGCAGCGGCATTCGACAAAGACATCATTGTGGTTTGGGGTAATACGGTGCCTGCTTTCGGAATGTATCCTTACAGAGCGAAGAACTCCAAGGGCAAGACCTACAATTTTGAGGTCAGAGACTTGAAGTGTCGTCCTTGCAGCAAGTTGGGATATGACAAATGCCCAAAGAGACATTTCAAGTGCATGAAACGACAAGACGTAAATGCCATGGCAGAGATTGCAAACTCTTGGATTGAAAATTGAAATACGCAAAAGAACTCAATACAATGGAAAAAGACTATAAAGGAGCTTTGACTTCGTTTCAACACCTCTTGGAGATAATGGACACATTGAGGCAACAGTGTCCGTGGGACAGGAAACAAACCAACCTTTCCTTGAAGCCAAACACCATAGAAGAAGTTTACGAGCTGGCACAAGCCATAGAGGACGACGATACCGACGATATAAGGAAAGAACTTGGCGATTTGCTGTTGCATATTGTCTTTTACGCCAAAATTGGTGAAGAGAAAGGTTTGTATGACATCAAGTCGGTAATAGATTCTCTTTGTGAGAAACTCATAAGACGCCACCCTCATATTTACGGAGAGGCAAAGGCTGACACAGCCGACCAAGTCCGCAAGACATGGGAGCAGATTAAGCTCACCGAAGGCAGAAAGGGTGTACTCTCGGGCGTTCCCCGCGGCTTAGAATCCCTCATCAAGGCATATCGTCTGCAAGAAAAAGCAGCAGGAGTGGGCTTTGATTGGGACAATGCCGAACAAACTTGGGCAAAAGTAGAAGAAGAAATTGCCGAATTGAGACAAGAGACAGCCAAAGAAGACAACAAGGAGAGGATAAGCGAAGAATTCGGAGACTTACTCTTTGCAATGATAAACTATGCACGCAAGTTGGACATCAATCCCTCACATGCCTTGGAACAAACCAACAAGAAGTTTATCAGACGCTTCGAATACATAGAGCAGCACGCCGAGCAAGAAGGCAAAACCCTGCCGCAGATGAGCTTGGACGAGATGGAGGCACTTTGGCAACAAGCAAAGCACCAACCAAAAGACCAAAAGTAAACACCCGATTGAACTAATACAAAGATAAAAACGGCACAGTATGATAGAGATAATACCACAAAATCATTTTGAAGTGAACACCTACGTTTTGTATGACCAAACAAAGGAATGCGTATTGGTCGATGTGTGTTCGCAAACCGAGAGAGAAAGAGCGACGATTGTCGATTTTATCAATCGCAACGGCTTGAAAGTAAAGCATATCTTGCTTACCCACCCACATATTGACCACATTTGCGGAGCGGAGTTTGCCTGCAAGGAGTTCAAGCTGCCGCTTTGTGTGTCGGTTGATGCCGTTGAGGTTTTGAAAACCGTCTCTTGGCAGGCTGAAGCCATGGGATTTCTGCCCATAAACACCAATAACATAACGACAAAAACCATAGTGCCGGGCGAAGAGATTGTTTTCGGAGGCTCAAAGATAGAAGCGATAGAGTGTTCGGGTCATTGCCCGGGAAGCCTTTGCTACTACAATTCGGCAGAAGGGTATGTCATAACAGGCGATGCCCTCTTTTGCCAAAGCATAGGGAGAACCGACTTGCAGGGAGGCGACTTGGATTTGCTGATGCGGAATCTCAAAGAAAACATACTTACTCTGCCGAGAGAGACTGTGGTATATCCGGGACACGGACCTCAAAGCACTATTGGCGATGAGAAGGATTACAATCCCTTTTTCCTATAACCAAACAGCGGATTGACAGATGAAAAAGCTGTTTCTTTTTTCTATTTTCATGATTTTTGCCTTGCTTGGTTTGCAAGCTCAAAACTTCAAGGCAGGATTGCTTGCAGGAGCAGTGCCTTCGCAGGTCGATGGTGATAACATGAGCGGATTTAACAAAATTGGTTGGACTGCCGGAGCTTATTTGAGCTTGGAACAGGGTGAAAACCTTGTTTGGCAGCTTGACATAGCCTACACAACCAAGGGAAGCAGGCAAAAAAGCAGTAAAGACTACGATTATTCGAGATCAAACATCAGTGCGTCTTACATAGACTTCGTTCTCAGCTGCGGATACAGGATTGCGGACAACATTGTCTTGAAGGCAGGTCTCACACCCTCGGTTTTAATTTCTCATAAGGAAGAAAACTCTTACGGATATGAGCCTTCGGAAACTATCGGCTTCACTCCGCTTAATCTTCTCGTCATGGCAGGAGCTTCATACTCCATAGGAGAGCATTGGGCAGTCAATGCATCTTACAACTATTCGCTTTTGAGTTTCAGAAGCGGCAAATTGTACTTTATCAACTTTGACTTCAAAAGAGCCAATGCACAATTTCACAACTACATAACCCTGAGTGTCTCATACCAATTTTGACAATAAGACATCAAAACGATAATCCATTGCAATGAGAAGCCTCCGCAATACAAATTCAAGAAGCGTTTGCAGATTTTTTCGCTGGTCGAGAAAATCTTCCTCGGCTTTTAACTCTCTCAAAAGAGTTGTTGTAATTGCAAGATTATCAGTCGATATGGCAGATGCTTCACTAAGGAAAACAAAACGCCGTTTTGGCAAAATAAAACGCCGATTTATTTCGACAAAACGCCGAGATATTTTACTGAAACGCCGAGATGATTTTTTGCTGCTTCTCTTGGCAGAATTGAGAAGCTGTTTTTGTGGGATTTTTATGCCTTCTTGCCAAGCAGGAAGGACGGAAGTTGCTGCCGAAAAGCAGACTAAGAAAGATATTACATCGATTTATTGTTGTCGCAGGCGGACGGAGTGTCCGTTTGCGGCTTTTTTATTTAATATAGTACAGATATGATACAACAGATTAAAGAAAAAGTCTTGTCAGGTGGTCAAATAACCATGCAAGAGGCAGAGTATTTGTATTTTTCGACCGACAAACAAGAATTGTTTGCCGCAGCAGAAGAGATAACCGCCAAAATGGTCGGCAAAGTCTTCGAGATGTGTTCGATAATCAACGCAAAGAGCGGCAAATGCAGCGAAGACTGCAAGTGGTGCGCCCAATCGGCTCACTACAACGGCAAATGCGATATTTATTCTCTCTTGGACTATGATGAAATCCTCTCTTGTGCCAAGATGAATGAGCGTCAGGGAGTAAAGAGATACTCTCTTGTTTGTTCCGGTAAGCGATTGAGCAATCAAGATGTGGACAAGATGTGCCAAATGGTGAGAGATTTGAAAAAGGATACTTCGCTCCAAATTTGTGCAAGTCTTGGTTTGATGGGCAAAGAAGCTCTTCAAAAGCTCCATGATGCAGGAGTGAGCCGCTATCACTGCAACTTGGAAGCAGCACCTTCCTATTTCCCGACGCTATGTAGCACACATACCACGGCAGAAAAGCTGCAAACTCTTCAAAATGCCCGAGAGGTCGGAATGGAAGTGTGCAGCGGAGGAATAATCGGCATGGGTGAGAGTGCAAAGCAACGTTTGGAACTCGCCTTTACCCTCAGGGAAACACAATTACAAAGTGTCCCTGTGAACATTCTCAATCCTATTGAAGGCACTCCGCTCGAAAACACACCGCCTCTTGCAGAAGAAGACATACTTCGCACCCTTGCCGTGTTCAGATTTATTCTTCCCAAAGTGCAAATCCGATTTGCAGGCGGAAGACGTCTTTTGGACAAATCAACAGTGCAACAGGCAATGAGGATTGCAGTAAACTCTGCAATAGTGGGGGATATGCTCACAACGCTTGGCAATGATGTTTCGGAAGATAAGCAAATGATTAAAACCGTCGGCTATGACCTCTGAGCAACTCTTGGCATACGATAAACAACACCTCTGGCATCCGTATGCAAGTGCCACAAATCCGCTCACAGTCTTCGGAGTAAAAAGGGCAGAGGGTGTAAGAATAGAACTATTTGACGGAAGAAAACTCATAGACGGTATGTGTTCGTGGTGGGCTGCCATTCACGGCTACAACAATCCTATATTGAACGCCGCAGCCTGCGAACAAATCGGTCAAATGTCGCACATAATGTTCGGAGGTCTCACACATGCTCCGGCAATCCGCCTTGCAGAGAAAATACTAAGCCTTGTCGATAGCAGCTTTCAAAAGATTTTCTTTGCCGATTCGGGTTCTGTTGCGGTGGAGGTGGCAATGAAAATGGCTGTTCAGTACTTTGCTGCAACATCTCAGCCGAAGAAGAGCAATTTTGTAACCATTCGCAAGGGTTATCACGGCGATACTTGGAATGCAATGAGTGTTTGCGACCCTGTAACGGGTATGCACAGCCTTTTCAGCAGCGATTTGCCAAAGCGATACTTTGTTTCTTCACCCGAAGATGAGGATACAAGCGAGTTGGAGCAGGTTGTGAGAGAAAATAAGGACCATTTGGCAGCCCTTATTCTCGAACCAATAGTGCAAGGAGCCGGAGGAATGCATTTTTACAGCCCCGAATTTGTCAATAAGGCAGTAAGGATTTGTCGAGACAATGGTTTGCTTGTCATTTTTGACGAGATAGCCACGGGCTTTGGCAGAACGGGTAAGCTCTTTGCCTATCAGCATACATCGGTTGTGCCTGACATTATGTGCATAGGCAAAGCCCTTACGGGGGGATACCTTACCCTTTCGGCAGTTCTTACAAACGACAAAATAGCTTCTGCAATCTCGGACAATTCTCCCCATGCCTTTATGCACGGACCAACATTCATGGCAAACCCTCTTGCTTGTGCCGTGGCATTGGCAAGTGTCAATCTTCTGCTTGCCTCTCCTTGGCAGCAGAGAGTAAGAAACATCGAAGCCAAACTCAAAGAGCTGCTATCGCCTGCCCGAGAATTTGACAACGTTGCCCAAGTCAGAGTGTTGGGAGCAATAGGCGTTGTGCAGATGAAGCAAGATGTAGATATGGAATTTGCAGAGAGACGATTTGTTGAGGAAGGCATCTGGGTAAGACCCTTTGGCAAGTTGGTATATGTGATGCCTGCTTATATCATTTCCGAAGAGGACTTGACCTTTCTTTGTACCAAACTTCTAAAAGTGGTAAAGGAATGTTAGAACGCTTGAATGAGGATTTGCAAGCCTTGAAAGACGAGAGTATGTTCCGCACTCTGCCCGAGGTCATGGTGCAGGGACGTTTTGTTGTGGCAAAGGACGGACGTAAGATGCTCAATCTTTCGTCAAACGACTACCTTTCGATAGGTTGTAACGAGACTTTGAAACAGGAGTTCTTTGCTTCCAATTCTCCGGCGGCTTTTTCCTCATGCTCTTCGAGGCTTATGAGCGGATTTGATGCTCACACTTGCAGGCTTGAAAGCACGCTTGCCGCCTTGTATTCCAAGCCTGCGGCTGTTGTTTTCAACTCCGGCTATCATGCAAACACCTCCATACTGCCTGCAATCAGCACTCCGAGGACGCTGATTGTGGCAGACAAGTTGGTGCATGCAAGTTTGATTGACGGCATTTTGCTTTCCAAGTGCGACTTTGTTCGTTTTGCTCACAACAATCTTGAAAAGCTCGCCTCCATATTGGAAAGCAAACACTCAAAGTACGATGAGGTTATAGTGGTCAGCGAAAGCACTTTCTCAATGGACGGAGATGTGTGCGATTTGAGGGCTTTGGCAGAGTTGAAGCATTGTTACAATAATGTATATCTGTACATTGATTGCGCCCACGACCTTGCCGCCGTGGGAGAAAGGGGCTTGGGCGAGGCAGAGCGTCAGGGTGTCGTGGAAGATATTGATTTGCTTGTTGCAACCTTTGGAAAGGCAGTGGCAAGTTACGGAGCTTTTTGCGTTTGCAGCCAAGTGGTCAAAGATTATTTGGTCAATAAGGCAAGGGGTTTCATATTTTCGACCGCTCTTTCGCCGCTTCAAATGCAGTGGACGGGCTTTGTGATTGATAAATTGGCAGATTTGTCTTGCCAAAGGAAGAAGTTGCAAAACAATGTGAGCTATTTTCTCGGCAGATTGAAGGAAAAAGGTTTGAAAACGCCTTCTGTGTCGCACATTGTGCCGATAATTGTCGGCAGCTCGGAGCAGGCAGTGAAAAAAGCAGGGCTGTTGGCAGAGCATGGCTTCTATTGCCTTGCCGTAAGACCGCCGACAGTGCCGCAAAACAGCTGCCGGTTGAGATTGTCTCTCAATTCGGAAATGAGCTTTGCCGAGTTGGACAATCTTCTCGATATTTTATAAACTCAATTAAGTGATTGGAAAAACATGAAAACAAAACTCATAAGGACAAAATCACCAAGCAGGCGTGTCAAGGTGGTCTTTCTCGGCTGGTCGGCAGACGATTCAATGGAGAGGCTCTTTGTTTCGGAAGATTATGATGTGCTTTTGGTTTGGGATTACAGAGATTGGACGTTCGATTATTCCATTTTGAACGACTATGAAGAGATAAGACTGTTTGCATGGAGCTTGGGGGTGTTTGCTTCGGGTGAAGTGATGAGCCGTTGTTCTCAAAGGATTGTCCGCTCTGTGGCTTTTGCAGGCACATTGCTGCCGATTGACAATGCCAAAGGTATTCCTCAAAAAGTATATGAGCTTACCACAAATACACTAAGCCCTGCTGCCTTAAAGAAGTTTCGTCTCAGAATGTGCGGAGGGGCAGAAGGATTGAAAACTTTTCCTCTTGACGACAGAGAGTGCGACATCGAAGAACTGAAAGCCGCTCTTGTTTCGATAGAGAAGCGATATATGGCAAATGGTGCGGGCAGTTTTACTTTCGACAAGGCTTATATATGTGGCAGAGACAAGATCTTTCCGCCCGACAATCAGCTTTCGGCATGGCAAACGACCACAGAGAGCGAAACAATCGACTGCGAGCATTTTGATTTTGAACAGATGAGAAACATATTTGCCGAACTATGAGAGACAAAGTCCTTATTGCACAGCGATTTTCCAAGGCTTGGAAGACCTACGAAGAGTATGCAGTGGTGCAAAATCAAATAGCTGACAACCTGATTGTTATGTTGCAAAATTATTTCGCCGTTTCAGCAAAACAAAACGCCGTTTCAGTCGGTCAAAACGGCGTTTTATTTCAGAGAAACGGCGTTTCGTTCCAAAGGGTCTTTGAAGTCGGTTGCGGAAGCGGGCTTCTGACCCGAAAAATGCTTGCCAACTTTGATTGTAAAAGCTATATTGCAAACGATATTGCCGATGTGGTTTCCCTGCCCTTGCAGGTCGAGTTCAGAAAAGGCGATGCCGAGAGCATGGATTTTCCGAAGGATATTTCCATACTTGTTTCTGCCTCTTGCATACAGTGGTTTGAAAACATTGGAGCTTTCTTCAAAAAGGCTCACAAGGCTTTGGCAAAAGATGGTTTGATGCTTGTGTCTTCTTTTGGCAAGGATAATCTTGCGGAGTTTGCCGCCTTGGGTGTTCAATCTTTGGACTATTTGTCTTTGGACGAGTTGTTGCAAATGGTGTCTGAGGATTTTGAGGTCCTTGATGCACAAGAGCAACACATAGTTCAGTGGTTCAATTCTCCCTCAGACATACTTCGCTCGCTCAAAGCAACAGGCGTCAATTCGCTTGGCAAAGTTCCTTGGAGCAAAAGCCGACAGATTGACTTTATTGAACAATATGGCAGGAAATTTTGCACCGACGGCAAATTCTCTCTGACTTACAATCCTATTTATTTAATGATGAAAAAACGATAAAACGACATGAAAGACAACATTTATTTTGTTTCGGGAATAGGAACAGACATAGGAAAAACATACGCCACCGCCTTTTTGGCAAACAAGTGGCAAAAGGAAGGAATGAATGTGATAACGCAAAAATTCATTCAAACAGGCTGCAAAGGAATTTCGGACGATATTGTGGTTCACCGCCGTCTGATGAAGATGCCTCTTTGTACCGAAGATACAAATCAAACAACCTGCGGAGCAATGTTCTCTTATCCTGCCTCAATTCACCTTGCTGCCGAAATTGACGGCAAAAAGGTCGATTTGAAAGCAATAGAAGAAAAGACGAACTGCCTTTCGGAGAAGTTTGACCGAGTGTTGGTCGAAGGGGCAGGGGGACTTATGGTTCCGATAAGACAAGACCTTTTGACCATCGACCATATTGCAGCGATGAATTATAAACTTGTGTTTGTAACCAACCCTTTTCTCGGCTCGATAAACCATACCCTTTTGTCATTTGAGGCAATGAAAGCAAGGAATATGAGACTTGATACGCTGATATTCAATAATTTTACAAGAGAAAAGCGAAGTGAATTGATAGAGCGAGATTCGGAAAAAATCATTCGTCTCTATGCAGAAAAAATGTTTGGAGACATAGAGGTGTTGAGCTGTGGCGAGATAGGAGATTGAAGTTTTGATTGGTTTTTTTGACAAGTCATAAAACAAACAAGCCTGAAAAACGTATTATACCAAGTAAGCAGGCAGGGCAGGTTTGCTTTTGCCTTTGTGGTTTAATCAAAAAAAACATGACAGACATGAAAAAACATCTATCAATTCTCGTCTTGCTTGTTGTCGTATGTGCTTTTGGCAGAGCGAACGCTTGCACGGGAATAACATTGACAACCAAAAACAATGAAGTTGTTGCAGCTCGTACAATAGAGTGGGCTTATACCGAAATAGGAAGCCGTTACATCATTGTTCCGAGGGGATATGTGCAGAGGTCTTTTGTTCCGGGCGGAGCAAAGGAGGGAATGGAGTTTACCGCTCGCTATGGTTATGTGGGCCTTGCGGTCGAACAAGCCGAGTTTGTGGTCGAAGGAGTGAATGAAACGGGGCTTTCGGCAGGTCTTTTCTACTTCCCTTCATACGGAGAGTACCTTCCTTACGACAAGTCGAAGAATAGTTCTACTATTAGCGATTTTCAGCTTGTTTCGTGGATACTTGGCAACTTTAAGAGTGTCGATGAGGTTAAGCAGGCGATGAAAAACATCAGGGTTACAGCGATTGACCCTCGCAGCAGCACTGTTCATTGGAGAGTTATCGACCCTTCGGGAAAGCAGATTGTCATAGAAATTGTCGCTCAGCAGGTAAAAATTCATGACAATCCCGTCGGAGTGCTTACCAACTCACCCTCATTCGATTGGCACTTGACAAACTTGAACAATTACATCAATTTGTTTACGGGAGCAGCCCCAAACAAAACCATGGGTTCGCTTGCTCTTTCTCCAATCGGGGGAGGCTCGGGATTGCTCGGCATTCCCGGAGATATGACACCGCCTTCGCGTTTTGTGCGTGCCGCTTTCTTCCAAACAGCAGCTCCAAAACTTGCAACAACAACCGAAACCGTTTTGCAGGCTTTTCATATCCTAAACAATTTTGACATTCCTGTCGGAATACAATTTGCAGATACTGAATCGGTTGCCGATATTCCGAGTGCAACTCAGTGGACGGTGGCAACAGACCTGCAAAACAAAAAGATTTATTATCGCACCATGTTCAATAGTGAGATAAGATATTTTGACCTTGCGGAGATTGATTTTTCCAAGGTGAAGTACCAATCGGAACTTTTGGATAAGACCAAGCAGCAACCGCTCAGAAAAGTGGAGATAAAACGATAAGAGAGTTTGATTGAAATGATAAGAAAGCCGTCTGCCTTATTGATGTGGCAGACGGCTTTTTGCGTTTTGTGAAACTTTTGTAACTTTGCACTCTGAGAATAAAACGATACAAGACAATGGCAGGCAAAAAAGAAACCGACACTCCTTTGATGAAGCAATACAATGCGTTAAAAGCCGAATATCCCGATACCATTTTGCTTTTCAGAGTTGGCGACTTTTATGAAACTTTCGGGCAAGATGCCATTGAGGCTTCCCGAATTTTGGGAATAACTCTCACCAAACGAGGAGGCGGAGACGAAAACGAATTGGCAGGTTTCCCTTTCCATGCGATAGATACTTATCTTCCTAAGTTTTTACGCCAAGGCAAGAGAGTTGCCATTTGCGAACAGTTGGAAGATCCAAAGAGTGTGAAAGGCCTTGTCAAACGAGGGGTTACCGAAGTGGTTACTCCTTCGATGAGTTACAACGACAAAACTTGCGATAGTCCGACAAACAGCTATCTTTGCGGTATTCATTATGATAAGAAAGCAATCGGGGTTGCTTTTATCGACATTTCGACAGGCGAGTTCTTCATCAGTCAGGGCGATAGTCAGGAGATAGAGAAATTGTTGCAGTCTTTGTCGCCAAAAGAGGTCGTGGTACAGAAAAAATATTTCAGAGAATTTGAACAAAAGCACCCGGAAGTGGCATATATCAAGACTTACGAAGACTGGGTGTTCAAGAAAGACTATGCAAATCAGACTCTGACGGAACATTTCGGCACAAACTCCCTCAAAGGTTTCGGAATAGAGAATTGTGAGCAGGCGGTCATTGCGGCAGGTGCGGCACTTACCTACATGAAAGAAACCCTGCACACTCAGCTTGCCCATATCAGCAATGTTCAAAGGATAAATTCTCGCAACTATCTATGGCTTGACAAATTTACAATCCGCAATCTCGAAATCGTATCGTCGCCAAACGAGAACGCAAAGACGCTTTTGAGTGTTTTGAACCGCACTCGCAGCTCCATGGGACTGAGATTGTTGCAGCGATGGTTGCTTTTGCCGCTTTTGGACATCGAACAGATTAAGCAGAGGCAGGATATGGTGGAGGCATTTCTCATTGACGAAGATTTGTCCGTCGCAACAGCCGAGACAATCAGCCTCATAGGCGATTTGGAGCGTGCATTGTCCCGCGTTGCCTTTGCAAGAGTACAGCCGGCGGAGCTTGTGAGTTTGAAAATGGTTATATGGCAGATAGGAAAGCTCAAAGAACTTTTTGCAAATTCAAACAATGGCCTAATCAAGGAGCGTGGCGAACGATTGTATGCCTGCGAGGATTTGGCAGAATACTTGGATAAATATATAGATGTCGATGCTCCAAACAATATTGCAAAGGGTGGTGCGATAGCTTGCGGAGTTGATGAAAGATTGGATAGTTTCAGAATGTTGGCAGGCAATTCCAAAAAGGTAATCGAGCAAATCAGACAAAAGGAAAGCGAAACCACCGGAATTACTTCGCTCAAGGTGGGCTACAACAACGTCTTCGGTTACTATTTGGAGGTAACAAATTCTCACAAAGACAAGGTTCCGCAAAATTGGGTGAGAAAACAAACCCTCGCAAACTGCGAACGATATATCACAGATGAGCTGAAAGAATTGGAAAACAACATAATAAACGCCCAAGAGAACATTTCGCAAATAGAAAGCGAAATTTACTCTCAGGTGATTGCCAAGACCGCCGAGTATATCGACAAATTAAAAGAAGACGCAACCATAATAGCTCAAGCAGACTGTCTTTTGTCTTTTGCAACCGTTGCAAGACAATACTCTTATACCAAACCCACAATCACCTCAGGAGCAAAAATCACGATAAAGCAGGGAAGGCATCCGGTGATAGAGCAATCGCTCCCTTCGGGAGAGGAGTATGTTGCAAACGATGTGTATCTTGACCCCGACACTCAGCAAATCTGCATAATAACAGGACCAAATATGTCGGGAAAGAGTGCATACCTCAGACAGACTGCCCTTATCACTCTAATGGCTCAGGTTGGTGCGTATGTGCCTGCCCGATTTGCCGAAATAGGAGTGGTCGATAGAATTTTTACAAGGGTGGGTGCAAGCGACAATATCTCGTCGGGAGAGAGTACTTTCATGGTTGAAATGAATGAAGCGGCGTGCATTTTGAACAATCTTTCGGACCGCAGTCTTGTGTTGCTTGACGAGATTGGCAGAGGTACATCTACATACGACGGAGTGTCGATTGCGTGGGCTATTGCTTCGTTTATTCACAACGACAAGCACAGAGCCAAAACACTTTTCGCAACTCACTATCATGAATTGATAGATATGCAGGGGCAATATGAGCGAATAAAGAACTATCACGTCAAGGTGAAAGAAAGCGGTAAGGATGTAATATTCTTAAGAACGATAGAAAGCGGCGGAAGTGAGCAGAGCTTCGGAATACACGTCGCACGGCTTGCAGGAATGCCCAAAAGTGTGATAGAAGAAGCCGAATATATGCTTTCACAGCTCGAAAGCAAGGAGAAAAAAGGCAAAAAAACGACATCAAAGCCGGAAAAAAAACCGAAAAACGACTTTCAGTTGAGTTTTATTCAGCTTGAAGACCCACTTTTAACAGATATTAAAGATACTATTCTAAGCGTTGATTTAGAAAATCTTACACCTATTGAAGCTCTAAACAAGCTGTACGAAATCAAGAAAAGATTGGAAAAAATTTGATTTTTATTTGGTGGAATTGAAAAAACGGCGTATCTTTGCAAACGCAAATCAGGCGGAAATAGCTCAGTTGGTAGAGCACAACCTTGCCAAGGTTGGGGTCGCGAGTTCGAGTCTCGTTTTCCGCTCTCCAAAAAGAAAATCCGATTATTTCGGATTTTTTTTTAGCCATACGGGCTCTGGTGGTGGAATTGGTAGACACGCAGGACTTAAAATCCTGTGAACATTGCGTTCGTACGGGTTCAAGTCCCGTCCGGAGTACAAAAGAGAAAAGAGGTAAGTCGTTTTGACAAACCTCTTTTCTCTTTTTAGTTTGATTGTTTCTACATCATGTCTTGTTTTTTCGCAAATTCCATATACGATTTTGAGAAAGCGACAGAGTCTCTTTCCGGATAGCGTACTTCGGTAAATACTTTTGCGAGATTGTCTTGCTCGGCTTGGCGTATGTATTCCTTGATTTGTGGCAGTTGTTCAAAATCTGAGTAGATTTCTTCTATTTTTTCGTCTGAATAGTCTTGATATTGTTCGGTGTGAACGACGGCTTTAAGCGGCAGACGTTCGGTAAGAGCCGGCGTTTTGGCAGGATAGCCGAGTGTTATGGTAGTTACGGGTATCACGTGCTTCGGAAGTTTTAGCAATTCGGCAATAGGCTCTGCCATATAGGTAACTGTGCCTAAGTAACAAGCCCCTATGCCCAAGGCTTCCGCCGCCGAAACCATGGCTTGGGTACATATAGTGGCATCAATGGTCGAAACCTGAAACCACAAGAAGTTGTTGTAAGCGGGTTTTGCTCCTCTTTGCTCGCAGTATTTGTGAAAACGATTGACATCTGCACAAACCGTAAGCACGGTGTCGGCAGTGCTGACCATAGGTTGGTTGAAATGCAGCTTACAAAGAGCATCTTTGCGTTCCTGCTGCCTTGTCTCTATTATGGAATAAAGTTGCATATTACCGCAATTTGAAGCTCTTATGCCGGCTTCAAGTATCAAGTCCAAATCTTCTCGACTTATCTTTTTGTCCGAGTATTCTCTGATTGTACGTCTTGACAACAGAGTGTTTAATTCTTGCTTTGACATATCTGTGCTTTTGTTGTGATTGTTCAAAAAACTATTTTGGTGCAAAGGTACAACAAATAAATTGGTTTCAAAACGCCATTTGGTTCAAATGAAACGGCGTTTTGAAAAAATAAAACGGCGTTTCAGCACAACCGAAACGGCGTTTTACAAAGACTGCTTTGTGCTTTGAGAACACAAAAGAGACGATGTCTTTGTTATTTCAGTACAAGACATCGTCTCAAAAAGATAAAAAACATGAATATTTAACCTAAATATGATTGCAAAATCTGAGAGCGGGAGGTGTGCTTCAAGCGTCGTATTGCTTTCTCTTTGATTTGTCGCACTCTCTCTCTTGTCAAGTCGAACTTCTCGCCAATTTCGTCCAAGGTCATGGGAGGGTAGCCTTCCAAACCGAAGAACATCTTGATTATGTCGCCTTCTTTTGGAGACAGAGTGGAGATTGCACGATTTATTTCGGTCTTCAAACTCTCGTACATCAACTCCGATTCGGGTGTTGAGCCGTCGTCGTTTTTCATGTAGTCGTACATATTGTTCTCTTCGTCCGACGCAAGAGGTGCATCCATCGAAAGGTGTTTACCACTGTTGCGAAGGTTCTCGCTCACTTCGGCAAGCGGCATATCCAATTCCTCGGCAAGTTCGCCGGCATTGGGCGCTCTTTCATATTTTTGCTCCAACTGAGCGTATGTTTTGGTGATTTTGTTAAGCGAACTGATTTTATTTAGCGGCAGACGCACAATTCGCGATTGTTCCGCCAAGGCTTGCAATATTGATTGGCGAATCCACCAAACGGCATACGAAATAAACTTAAATCCTCTTGTCTCGTCAAATCGTTGTGCTGCTTTTATCAATCCGAGATTACCCTCGTTTATCAAATCGGGAAGGCTCATGCCTTGATTTTGATATTGTTTTGCCACAGAGACTACAAAACGAAGATTAGCTTTTGTAAGTTTCTCCAAAGCGATGCGGTCTCCTGCTTTAATTCTTTGAGCGAGTTGTACTTCTCCTTCGGGAGAGAGCATTTCCAATCTACCAATCTCCTGCAAGTACTTGTCCAAAGAAGTAATCTCTCTGTTTGTTAGCTGCTTTGTAATTTTCAGTTGTCTCATTCTTCTATCTCAAATTTCAAACAAAACTATAACACTTTACGACAAAAATGCCGTTTTGTTACACTCTTTTGGTCGGAATATTGCCTCAAACGGCGTTTTTTACTTAATTATTGTATGCTTATCTTTCTTGATATGCGGGTTGAATTGATTGTCATGGAGAGGAAGTAATATCCTTTTTCTAATCCGCTGATGTCAATTTCCTCCGGTAACAAGTCCCACGCCTTCACAACACGTCCGTTTGCGTCGGAGAGTTGTGCATTGGTTATTCTGCTTGTACCACACTTGACGTGCAAGATGTGAGTTGCAGGATTGGGATATATTTTCAGCTCTTCAATTTTTGAGCTTGCCGCATCAATTCCTTGATCTCCCACAATGACGGTCTGAATTTCGGTCCAATCGGAAACATCTGCCGAAGAACAAATCGCTCTTACTCTAAACTCCCAGCGACTGCCCAAATCTAAGTTGCGAAGAGTAAATCGCGGATAGTGAGCCACCGTTGCCGAAGAGAAATTGACCGCATAAGCCTCCTTATAGTTCACTTCCCATTGTATGTAAGGGTTGTCTTCAACATCGTCCCAAGTGCATACTATGGTCTCGTCCCCTTTGCTTTGGTAATGTTGGCAAACAAAATTTGTCGGAGTTTGACAACCTTGTGCCTCGGCAGCGGTTGTGAAACTTATCATTGCAAAGTTGTTTGCCGAAAGCTCTCCGCATAAGCCCGAAAACCAAACAATATATTGTGTATTTGGTTCAAGGTCTTCAAAAGTGTATGAGTTGCCCGTTGCGGTTGTGCGTAAGGTGTCTTCTGTTTGAGGATTGACCAATGTGATTGCAAAAGAGGTGTTGTTGGAGTATGCGTCCCATTCCAAAACTGCCGAGTTTGCCTCAATTTGATTGACAGTCAGATTGTCGGGAGTAAGACAAGTGTCTTTGATTGTCAGGTTTGCAATCTTGAAACTGCAATCTCTGTCCTCTATTATCTCGCTTTGAAATGCAAACATTACTCTGTCTCTTTCCATAATGTCGGAAAGAACTATCGCATTGCTTCCCAAAGAAAGCGGAGCAAGAGTTTGGAAGCCTCCCTCCATGCCGGAAAAGAGCAATCGTGGAACATTACCTCCTTCGGAAAGGAGTTCAAAGGTTAAAACAGGATTTGCACTTGCCGAAAGGTTGAAAAGCGGACTGTAAAGCGTGTCGGTGCTTTCTCGCCAGCACTCTCTTTCAAAGCAAAAGCCTCCGTCGTTTGCAAATTTTATGGTATCGTTGCACTCGTAGGCAAATTGGTCGATTGGAGAGCAAAGAGTGTGAACATAAACCGTCGAAGAATAGTTGCTTGTGTCGTTTGTTATCGAAACAGCTCTTACTCTTATGGCATAGAAAGTGTTTTCCGACAGGTTGCCAAGATGTGCCACAGCTTGCGTAACCTCTGTTTGGTTAGTGTTTTGTGTCTCTTGGTTGGTGAGTTCCACAAGCCATTTTTGTACCACGGGGTCCGAAGACCATGAAATCGTTGCACTCGTATCGTCAAAGGCACTTACAATCAAGTCCGAAGGTGTTGCCACGGGAACGCTTGTCGAAAATACTGCGGTATCAGACCAAAAACTCTGCTCGTCTGAGCAATCTGCCTGCACTCTGAAAGTGTAAGAAGTCGCACTTTGCAGGTTGTTGAACACGCTGTTTGGCACTACGTTTTGCAAAAGTGTCCATTCACTCTCTTCGGTGGGCTTGTATTCCAAATTGTAGGACGATTGGTTGTCTCTTGTGTCCCAAGCCAAAATAGCAGAATTGCTCGATACACTTTCGGCTCTCAGATTTGAAGGTGTGGCACAATATCTTGCCGTAAGATATATGTCATCTATCGCAACGGCTGCACTACTTGGGGCATTGTCTTGGTTTTGCCACACAAAAAGTATTCGTTTGGTTGTGCCGATGTGGAAAGATGGTAATTCGATATGTACCTCTGTCCACGTGTTGTTTGCTCCAATGTAAGCTGCTTCGCCCACTTGGTTGTTTGCCGAGGGCAGTTGGTCGATGCTTATAGCACTTTCGGGACTTACAAGGAAGACTTTGAGTGCCGCATTTTGCAAAACGGCAGTCGTCTTGTACTTAAAATCAATATAAAAGCTCACGGCAGTTTCGGGAATGTCGAAATCCATATACGCATAGCTGATTGCGGCGGTAGAATTGTCGCAAGAGTTAGTCGCACCATTGTCATTTGATATGTACAATGCCGAAGAGCCTATGCTGCTTGCGTTGGTTGCCGTGCCGATTTCCCAAGCATTGGTTGCCGAATTGATAAATCCTACATTTATATTGTCGTTTGCGTTCTCAAAATCTATTTGCAAAGGAAGCGATTGCACATTGTAAGGCAGGTATTTGGCATAAATGTACCTCCAATCGCTGACCGACTGCGAGCAAAGGGAACGTACTGCAATCTGATAGCGATTGCAGCTTGTCAATCCGCCCATTTGCTGCTCGAAGTTGGCGGTTTGTCGCGAATTTCCTTCAAGGCTCGGATTTGTTCCGGGGTCGGAGCATACCACTTCCCAGCTTGAGGCTTCCGATTGTGAGAACCATTGCACGGTAATGCCGCCTGAGTTCATGCTTGCGATGCTTAAATTTTCCACTTGGGGGCAATCGCTGTCAAATCCCAAGGTTACAAAGCTCAGAATTTCACTTTCCGCAGTGGTGTCGCCGTTAATGTCTATCGCTCTTACCGAACAAAGATAGCGAGTGCCGCTTATGAGTTCTTGAAGATATGCAACAGTGTCCGAAGTCGTCAGTTGGTTTGACTGCTCTTGCTGAAAAACTCTGTAACTCACAATCCAAGATGCTACATTGGTCTGATTGTTCCAACGAAGTGTAGCCTGAGTTACGTCCAAGTCCTCAACAATCAAACCCGAAGGAGATTCGACCAACTCACTTTGCGAAAATGCCACGCCAATCGACAGACTTAATGATAACAATAAAACGATTGCTTGTTTCATATCTTCAAAAACTTTCATAAGATTAAGGATTTAATATGCTGTTTTGTCGGTTTCCTGTTTTACAAGTTCTCTTTGTGATAACGGTAAATCTTCTCGTACAAATGTATTCTGTCTTTTCCTCTCACGTTATGCTCGTGATCGGGATATATAAAGTAGTCTATGTTCTTTCCTGCCTTGATACAACGCTTTATAAACTCCAAAGAATGTTGCATAACGACGGTCGGGTCTTGCGCTCCGTGAATTACGAGAAGTTTTCCCTCTAATTGGTCTGCATAGTTGAGCAAAGAAGATTTCTTATATCCCTCCGGATTGTCTTCGGGTGAGGACATATATCGCTCACCGTACATAATCTCGTACCATTTCCAATCAATGACAGGACCGCCTGCCGTTGCAACCTTGAAAACTCCCGGGTTCTTCAATTTAAGTGAGATTGTCATAAATCCACCATAGCTCCAACCATCGACGCCAATGCGTTCGCTATCGACGTATGGAAGAGTTTTCAAATAGTTTACCCCTGCCATTTGGTCGCTTACCTCAATAGAGCCGCAGTTTCTCCATATTGCACTCTCAAATTCGTAACCGCGGTTTGCAGAACCCCTGCTATCTACCGTCCAAACGATAAATCCTTGTTGTGCAAGGAAGAGGAAGAAGTTGTTTGCCCCCGAAAGCCAGCTGTCGGTGATGAGTTGTGCGTGCGGACCGCCATACACATATACTATCACGGGATATTTCTTGTTTGCATCGAAATTTGTCGGTTTTATCATGCGGGCATAGAGGTCTGTTCCGTCTTCTGCCTTGATTGTAAAGACGTCTATTTGTGGTTTATCCAACTTTGCCCAAGGGTCTTCTGCCTTGTGGATTTGCGAAACTTGCTTTCCCTTGTTGTCATACAGCACAATGCGTCTTGCTTCTGTGGAACTGCTGTAACTATCCGAGAAAAACTTTCCGTCTTTGCTGAAAACAACAGAGTGAGTACCCTTTTCGGGGGTGCAACGACGCACTTTGCCGCTCTTGAAGTTGAAAGCGTACAAATTTCTCTCCAAAGGAGAATCTTTGGTTGCGTAGAAGAACATTTCGTTGCCCTTTGTGTCAAATCCTTCTATCGAGTTAATCATCCAGCTGCCCGAGGTGAGTTGCTTTATCAGCTTTCCGTCTTGGTCATATAGGTAAGCATGATTGTATCCGTCCCTTTCGCTCAAATAAACAAACTGATTGCTGTTTGTTGGTAGGAAGAAAATCGGAGATTCCGGCTCTACATATTTGTTACTCGTCTCTTCAAACAAGACCTTGTGGAGTTTGCCGCTTGCAACATCAAAGCTGCACATCTTCAAATGGTTTTGTTTGCGATTTAGTTTCTGAATATAGAGCAGTGAACCGTCGGAATTCCATGTCAAATTGGTAAGGTATGCTTCTCTTTCCTCGATTGAGTTGTCTTTTCTGGTTTGCAATTCTGTTGTTTTGCCGCTTTGAGCATCATAAACCAAGACTGTAACTTCGTGAGACTTCATTCCTGCCATCGGATAGCGGATAGGGGTAGGCTCAGCCTCCCTTGTGTCGGTATTAACCAAAGGATACTGCCTTACCATCGTCTCGTCCATGCGATAAAATGCCAACTTGCTGCCGTCGTTCGACAAGAAAAATCCTTTTTCTATGCCAAACTCGTTTCTGTGTACCGCTTCACCGTAGGTAATGCCGTTTCCGCCGTCGGTTGTAAGCTGAACGGGCTTGCTGTTCTTTGAAGAAAACCACACATTTCCGTCAATGGTATAAGCGGCACTTGCATTTTTCAAATCCAACTCAAAGTTTGCACCACCCTCTTTGAGAGTGCATACTTTGTCGAGCTGTTTTGTCTTGATGTTGTAGTGAAAGATTGCGGTTCTTTCTCGATTGAGAAATGCAAATTGGTCATCTGACAAAAATTCTATTGAAGCAAAGCTGCCCAATTCTTCTCCCACTGTTTGCAAGTCCAAGGTTGTTGTCTTGCCTTTGGCATTTACCATGACAAGTTCCCTGCCTGTTTCGGTATATGCGTAAGAGCCTTTGTCATTGACGTATTTTACCAAGACGGAAGTAGGATAATATTCTCTGTCTTGTAGTTTTTTGATGTCGATAAGCCCTTTCTGGGCAAAAACACCCATGCTTGCGAATACAAACACAAGTGTCAAAAGGATATTTGTGCTTTTTCTCATTTTTATTGTTGAATTTTACCTGATTAGTACTTTTTCCAATTTCTGAATTTGAGGGAGAAGACTCCGAAGAATGCTTCTTTGAATATTTTCATGCTCATCTTGCTTTCGCCAAACACTCTGTCGGTGAAGATAATCGGCACTTCGACAATCTTAAATCCCTTCTTAAAGACAGTATATTTCATTTCAATCTGGAAGGCATAGCCCACAAATCTTATCTTGTCAAGTTTAATCTGCTCCAATACCTGCCTTTTGTAGCAGGCAAAGCCGGCTGTGGCATCTCCAATTCTCATTCCGGTAATCAATCTTACGTACCAAGAGGCGTAATATGACATTATAACCCTGCCGATGGGCCAATTCACAACCGATATTTTACCATCGACATACCGAGACCCCACTGCCATGTCTGCACCCTTTGAACAAGCCTCATAAAGTCTCAAAAGGTCTTTTGGAGGGTGCGAAAAGTCGGCATCCATTTCAAAGATAAAGTCATAGCCTCTTTGCAAAGCCCATTTGAAACCATGAATGTAAGCCGTCCCCAAGCCGAGTTTGCCTTTTCTCTGCTCGATAAAAAGCCTTTCGGGGAACTCTTCGATAAGTCTTTTGACTATATCGGCTGTTCCGTCGGGTGAATTATCTTCCACAATGAGTATATGGAACTCCTTTTCCAACGAGAAGACATAGCGAATGATGTTTTCGATGTTTTCTTTCTCGTTGTAAGTAGGAATGATAACCACGCTGTCTGCCTTGTTCATTTGTTATAACGTTCTTTTTTGGTTATTATTTCTATGATTTTGCCTTTTGTACTTGTCTTTTGGCAGTTCCGTTTCATTCAAACTGCAAATGTACTTCTTTTTTTTCTGTTTGCAGCTTGTTTTTATGTCATTATTGTTTTTCTTGTTTTTGGTTTGCAAACCTCGACAAGCCTCCTTCGCTCGGATTTCGCATGGGATTTTCTTCTATTTTGCCCTCAGGCGAAACCAAAATGAAAGCCGGAAATGTTCTTACCTGAAAGAACTCCAACAAGTCGTAGTTTGAATTGAAGAATGCAAAGTTCCATTTGTATTTGTTGCCGACCTTGGTGTTCCGCAAGAAGTTGTACATCGCATCGAGGCTCCTGTCGCAACACACCGACAGCACATTGCAGTTATCTTTTATATTTTCGTACATATAATTGACCACTTCCAACTCTCGTTTTGAGCTTATGTCGTTTAGTTTAACAAAGTTTATCACCAAGGGTTTACTCAAAAACTGTGCCAAGTTTTGCTTTTCTCCGTTTATGTCAATGGTTTCAAAGTCTTTGATTGCAAGTCCGCTGTGAGAAATTCCCAAAAGGTATTCGATGGTTGCAAGAGCTGTTTTGCGGTGTTGCTCAAATTTTGTTCTCGAAGCAATCTTTTCCAACATTTTTATGATGTCTGCACGATCAAAATCACCCTCCAAATAAGCGTCTTTCATGCCTTTAATCAACACAAACTCCCTGAGAACTTCGTTTTTCAACACCTTGTCTTTGCCGAGTGCGTCCATGAGGTCATCATAGTTGTTTGTGGTGAGCCAAAACTCCAATTCATCTTGAGAAAGGTACTTGTTGCCTTGCGAAAAATAGTGAGAAAAGATATGGTTAAAGCAATCCATATATCCCATATTATAATATTGTATAGGCTTGTCGCCAAAGAGTGCCTCTCTGAGAGCCTTTCGGCTTTCCAATCGCAAGACGTGCTTTATCTTGCCGCTTTCATACTTTACATATTCGGCAAAGTAAGACCCTTGGGGTTCGTCTGCCAAAAAGCTGTTGAGCAGTGCAACAAGCGAATCGGTAACAGTGTTGTCTCTTGTAACCAAAAGATTGCGTGCATTGCGGCTAACAAAGTCTTCTGTTGCCACATCAAATCTTTCTATCTTGGTATTGAGGTCATCGGGGGCAAGGTTGGTAATCTTTACAGGCAGGGTTTGCTTGTACATAAGCACATTGACCGAATCGGCAACGGCAAAATTTATGCTGTCAATCGCAAGAGAGTAAATCTTTCCGGGCTGAGAGACAAAGCTGTACTCGAAAGCATCAATCTTTATGGTGATTATGCTCACTCCGTCGGTCAGAAGTCCGAAGTTGCAGGACGTATCTTCTTGCAAGAGCGTCTTTGCGGAAACTTGTTTGTCCAAGCCTGACAAATAATCGTCCTCAAGAAACAAACGGATTTGCTTTCCGCCAATGTTAGCTCCCGAAATATCTATGCTCACATTTTGTGCCGACAACACTCCTGCGGCAAGTAGAAATATGGCAAGTATGATTTTTTTCATCTCTGTTTTGCGTTTAAGTCTGCAAAGCTAACAATTATTTTTAATCCGCAGGGTAAAAAAGCCGAGAAAAAAGCCTTTGGCTGTAACCCTTTGCACTCGGATTTTCGTAAACCTTGGCATAAAACTCCTTTTTTACCAAAACCATGAAGCAAAAAAGTAAAATCGTGGGATTGTATTTCGGAAGTTTCAATCCGATTCACACAGGGCATCTGATAGTTGCCCAATATATGATAGAAAACACTGACATCGATACTCTTTGGTTTGTTGTCAGCCGGCTCAATCCCCTCAAAACTCCCGAAGGTCTGCTTGAGGACGAAAAGCGTTTTGAATTGGTGAGACTTGCAACCGAAGACAATCCGCTGACAGAGGCTTGCGATATAGAGTTATCGCTTCCTTCGCCCTCCTACACGGTCGATACTCTTGCAGAATTGGAAAAACGCTGCCCCGACACGGAGTTTTGCCTTATCATGGGGCAGGATAACATCAGTACTTTCCACTTGTGGAAAGACTATCGCTCAATCCTTTCTTCCCACAGGATATTTGTCTATCCTCGTCCGCACTGCGAGAGTTGCGAATTGCTCTCTCACCCCTCGGTAACTCTGACTTCTGCACCGATGATTGACATTTCTTCAACCTATATCCGCCAATGTGTGGCAGAAAACAAGTCCATACGCTACATTGTTGCCGAAAAAGTGAGAGAAAAAATCGAAAGAGAAAACTACTACAAGTAATAAATTTTGTCTTTGCAAAGAGTTGATAATCAGAAATAAGGACCTGCCGAAAATAAAACGGCGTTTTAACGAAGACAAAACGCCGTTTTGCATTGACTAAAACGCCGTTTTATTGCAGCAAAACGGCGTTTTATTTTTGCACCTTTTGCAAGGGTGTTTTCCTCTCTGCTTTCCGAAGAACGAAATACATGAAATTTTCGGATTACTGCCCACAATTTTATATTAAGTCTTCAAGAAGCGTAAATGATTGTAGAATAAACGATTGCAAAATCGGAGGGTGGGTTTGTATTTTCGGCCTTGTGCAAAAAAATACTTTGTTTTTGGTCAATTTGTTCTTTTTTGTATATCTTTGCAGTGCGGATTGAACAAATTCGATGGAGGAACCCGAAAATCCATTCTCAGAGTAGGGGATAAAAATTAAAATTTAATACAAATGAAAAAAGCTTTGTTTTTATTGGGAGCTGTTGCAGCTATGGGATTTGTAGCTTGCAACTCTACATCAGACTGCGATTGTACTCTTACTAACGATATGGGTGTTCAATCAGAGGTAGTCGTAGCATCTATCACAGAGTTTGACGGAGAATGTTCAGAAATCACATCTTCAACAGAAGGCTTGGTTTGGGACGAAATTTGGGCAGACTACGCAGGAGATGAAACTGTAACTATGGTTTGCGAACAGAAGTAATCAATTCTGAAAGTCAGACATAGGGAGTTGTTCCTGAGGGAACATTCCCTATGTTTTGTTTAATCGGGTAATTATTTTTGATATGAAAAGATTGATTTATCTTGCGGTTGCAAGTGCTTTTGCGTTTGCTTTGTACTCTTGTAGCGATACTAACGATTGCGTCTGCACATACGAAAACGGAACAGAGGCAACGGTGAGCGATTGGAGCGGAGACTGTTCTCAAATCAATGTAATAGATTTGACCAAAAAGGCAGCTCCCGGAAGTAGCACTCCGGTTAGTTGCGTCGATATGTAAGAGTAAATAAAGATGAACGCCAAGAGAACAATAGGAATTGTTGCAAGAATTTTCATAGGGCTTGTTTTCGTTGCCTCGGCAGTTACAAAGCTCTTGTCGATTGAAGCAGTCGATATGTTCGTGTTTGAACATAGGTTGTTCTCTTGGGACGTTACTCAGTTTTTGACAAGGTTTCTCATAGCCTTTGAGGGTTTCTTGGGGCTTGTGTTGGTGTGCGGCTTTTGGCAAAAGGTTGTCCGCCCTGTTGTTATTGCCTTTTTGGCGGCTCTTACCCTATATGTGCTTGTCAAACCTTTGCTTTTTGATGTGTCGCAAGAGAATTGCCATTGTTTTGGCACGGTTTTGGTCCTTGACGACACCCGGACGATAATCAAAAACCTTGTACTGTTGGCTCTTTCTGCCTTTATGTTTTGGCAGAAAGGCGTAAAGCTGCGATTTGACAAGTGGATAATTGCAGGCTTGTTTGTTTTGTCGGTTTCTCTGACCTATGTTGTCAAAGCTCCCGACATTATAGTCTATTCTCTCTACGACAAGAGTGCCTCACTCGATATGCCGAAGTTTGAACTGCTGCTGCAAGACGAGAAATTGGAGCATCTGAACCTGCAAAGCGGCAAAAAAGTACTCTGTCTCTACTCGACAGGTTGTAAACACTGCAAGCGAACGGCAATAAAGCTTGATGTGATGATACAAAGGCACGATTTGAGCAAGGCAAACTTTGTAACCGTCTTTTGGGGAAAGGAAGAGAACATAGCAAAGTTTTACAAAGAAACAGGAGCAGAGCCGCTTGCCTCGGCAATAGTGCCTGTGGGCGAATTTCTTGCGGCAACCAAGGGTAAGCAACCCCTTGTCGTTCTTCTCGAAGATGGGAAGGTGGTCGATTTGTACCGCTCAATTACTATAGACGAGGGCAGAATAGTCGAATTTCTTCGATAAGATTTCCGCCTTTGCATAACATTTTGTTTTCTCAGACGTTCTTTGTTTGAACGTTTAATATAGTTGTATTTTCTTATGGTCAATATTTTGTGGGTAGATGACGAGATAGATTTGCTCAAACCCTATATTCTTTTTTTGGAAACCAAGGGCTATTCGATAACAGCGGCAATAGACGGCAATGAAGCACTTGAAGTGTTGGCTGACAAGCCGATAGACATAATGTTTTTGGACGAAAATATGCCCGGACTTACGGGCTTGGAAGTGTTGAACATGGTAAAGAACCGCTATCCCGCTCTTCCGATAATCATGATTACCAAAAGCGAAGAAGAACACATCATGGAGCAGGCCATAGGCAGCAAGATTTCGGACTATCTCATCAAACCGGTAAATCCCAATCAGATTTTGCTTACCCTCAAAAAACACTTGGACACAAAGAGGTTGGTAAGCGAGCAATCGACAATGAACTATCAGCAGGAGTTTCGCAACATCGGCTTGCAGCTTATGGGCAATATGGATAGCGAGGAGTGGATTGAGCTTTACAAAAAGTTGGTTTATTGGGAGCTTGAGCTGTCTGAAAGCGAAGATACGAGCATATTCGAGATATTGAAGCAGCAAAAAATTGAGGCAAATGTGCAGTTCTCGAAGTATTATGAGAAAAACTACCAAAATTGGATAAGAAAAGAAAGTGGCAACGAACCTTTGCTTTCGCATAGACTTCTTTCTGACAAAGTTTTCCCTCACCTTAAAGAAGACAAACCTACCTTCCTTATTGTGATTGACAATTTCAGGTTTGATCAATGGAAGGCTCTGCAACCTATGGTGGAGGAATATTTGAGGGTGGAGAAGGAAGACCTTTATTATAGTATTATTCCCACAACCACACAGTACGCAAGAAATGCTTTGTTTGCGGGCTTGATGCCCTACGACATTAAAAGGGTTTATCCCGACTTGTGGATAGATGAAGACGAGCAGGGAAACAAAAACCAGAACGAACACTTGTTTTTGCAAAAGCAGCTTGCAAGGCACAATATGGACGTAAAGACAACCTATCACAAGGTTTTGAATGTGCAGTATGGCAAAAAGATGATTGATAATTTGCCAAACTTGATGCAAAACAAGCTGAACGTCATTGTTTACAACTTTATAGATATGCTGTCGCACGCAAGAACAGAGTCAGACTTGGTAAGAGAGCTTGCAGAGGACGAAAATGCCTACCGAGGCGTTACAAGAACATGGTTTGCTCACTCTCCGCTGTTGGAAGTGTTGAAGTTTTTGAGCAATAAGGACGTAAACGTGTTCATAACCACCGATCACGGCTCGGTAAGGGTTGCCCGACCGATTAAAATCAAAGCTACAAAGGAAGCATCGGTCAATTTGCGTTACAAAGTCGGCAGACTTTTGGACTACAATCCCAAAGAAGTGTTTGCAGTTGCAAAACCCGAGGATATTCTTCTGCCAAGGCTTAACATACTTTCTCCTTACATTTTTGCCAAGGCAAACGACTTCTTTGCATATCCCAACAATTACAACCACTATGTGCAGTACTACAAAAATACTTTCCAACACGGAGGCATATCTATGGAAGAAGTACTCATTCCTTTCATACATCTCAAAAACAAATAGAGCGAAATGGAAAAGGTATATAGAGTAAAGGATTTGTCGCAGTTGGACGAGGTTGCAAAGGATGTGCTTTCTGTTTTTTCGTCCGGCAGAGTGTTTGCATTGGAAGGGCAGATGGGTGCAGGTAAAACAACATTTGCAAAATCTCTTTGTAAGGCTTTGGATTGCAAAGACAATGTTTGCTCTCCTACATTTGCCATTGTGAATGTGTACCTCTCGCCAAAGGTAGGAGAAATTTACCACTTTGATTTTTACAGACTTGAAGACGTTTCGGAGGCTGTGCAGATTGGAACGGAGGAATACTTTTACAGCGGTTCATATTGCTTTTTGGAGTGGAGCGAACGAGTTTTGCCGCTTCTTCCTGAGGATGTTATTACAATAAAAATTGATGTTGTCAGCGAAAACGAGAGATTGATAAGCGTCAGTTCTTAATTATTTTGTACCTTTGCCGTTGAAATCATGGCAAAAAAAGAAATGGAGAATAATGACTCTCAGCAAATAACCCCCCAATTTATCAGTTTGGAACGACTGATAGCCGGCAAGAATAAAAAACTACTTCGTATTCTTCCCAAATTCGTGCTTTCATGGTTTAAGAAACTTGTTCATCTTGATGAGATTAACGCTGCTATTTATAAATATCGGGATTATAAGGGAGCAGCCTTTGCAGATTGTGTTCTCAAAGATCTGTTCAATATAAACATTGTTGTAAAAAATCCTGAAAACATACCATACGAGGGCAGACCTTTGATAGTTGCCAATCACCCCATAGGAAGTATAGACGGCATGAGCCTGATTAGTATCTTGGGAAGCAAGAGAAGTGATGTGCTTTTCCCCGTCAATGATTTGCTTTGTGCCTTGCCCGGGTTTAAGGGGACGTTCGTGCCGATTAACAAGTACGGCAAAAACTCTCACAACCACGATGTGTTGAACGAAGCGTTCAAGGGTAACAGTTGCATAATGTATTTCCCCGCCGGAACAGAGTCTAAATACATAAAAGGCAAGTTTCAAGACTTTCCATGGAAGAAAACATTCGTCAGAAAGGCAGTGGAGTTTGAGAGAAACGTAACCCCTGTATATATTGAGGGAATGAATTCCAAAAGGTTCTACCGTCTGTCAAAAATTCGTATGTTTTTCGGAATAAAATTCGACTTGGAAATGATTTTGTTGCCGGACGAGATGTTCAGATACAAAAACAAAACAATTACTCTTACCTTTGGTAAGCCCATTCCTTACACGGTGTTTGACAAAAGCAAAAACCACCTTGCTTGGGCGGCAATGGTCAGAGATCATGTCTATAAATTGAAAGATAATCCGCAGATTGAGTTTAATTCATAAAAAGAACAGGAGGGACAAAATGCAAAAAGCGATAGATACATCATACGTTATACCACCGGTAGATAAAAACTTGATTTTGGAAGAGTTGAAGAGTGCGACTTTTTTGAAAAAAACGAATTATGCCAACCGCGAGATATATGTTACAAACGCCCACCGCTCACCTTCAATCATGAGAGAAATCGGTCGGTTGAGGGAGATAAGTTTTGGAGCAAGCGGAGGAGGTAGCGGGACCGAGTGCGACATCGATCAATATGACCTTGCACCGGAACCTCACTGCTATCAACAACTTTTTGTGTGGGATACGACCGACCAAGAGATTATAGGAGGCTACCGATTTATTGTGGGAAGGGACATTATGCGTCAAGAAAGTGGAGAATTGTTCAGTGCCACAGCCGATTTGTTTGAATTTACAGATGAGTTTGTTGAGCGTTACCTTGGCAATATGATGGAACTCGGCAGGAGCTTCGTACGTCCGGAATATCAACCGACGGTCAATTTGCGTAAGGGTATGTATTCTTTGGACAACATTTGGGACGGCTTGGGCGGATTGGTTGCCAAAGATACGAGTGTGAAGTATTTCTTTGGAAAGATAACGATGTATCCTTCAATGAACAAGACTGCGAGAGACTATATACTATATTTCTACAAGAAACACTTCCCCGACAATGAGGGATTGGTGTTCCCGAAAGAAAGTGTGGAGATAGAGACAGACTATAACCTGCTTGTCAAACTATTTTGCGGAAAAAACTACAAAGAAGACTATCAAATTTTGGTCAAAAGCGTAAGAGCTTTGAACGAAAACATACCTCCGTTGGTTAATGCTTATATGAATTTGTCTTCGACGATGAAAAGTTTCGGTACTTCGATAAACAAACACTTCTCAAACGTCGAAGAAACAGGCATACTCGTTACAATAGACGACATATATGAAGAAAAGAAGAAGAGACACCTTACAATATAATATCGGAGCATGATAGTAAAAACAGCAGAGTTTGTCAAAAGCAGCCCACAGGTCGGACAGTGTCCTAAAGCCGATAAGCCGGAATTTGCTTTTATCGGCAGGAGCAACGTAGGCAAGAGTTCGCTGATAAATATGCTCACAGACAAGAAAGATTTGGCAAAGACTTCTTCTCAACCCGGTAAAACGCAGCTTATAAACCACTTTTTGATAAATTCAGAGTGGTACTTGGTCGATTTGCCCGGCTATGGCTATGCAAAAATCTCAATGAGCAACCGCAAACAGTGGCAAAAGATGATAAACGATTACCTTTTGCAAAGAGAGAACTTGTTGAGTGTTTTCGTGTTGGTCGATTCTCGTTTAGAACCACAAAAGATAGATTTGGAGTTTATCAACTTCCTTGGCGAGAATGCAGTTCCTCTTACAATTATATTTACCAAAACCGATAAGCAGACGGCAAAGAAAACAGCCGAAAGCGTAGAGCGTTTTAAGCAAGCCTTGTCGGAATATTGGGAAGAGTTGCCCGATATTTTGCAGACTTCGTCTCAAAACAGCAATGGCAGAGATGAGGTTTTGGATAAGATAGAAAGCATAATTCCATTTTTCAAAAATCAGGACAGATTATGAAAAGACTAATGGTAGTAACAGGGGGCGGCGATTGCCCGGGCTTGAATGCTGTAATAAGAGCAATAGTAAAGCGAGCTTCTCAGGAGAAGGATTGGGAGGTAATTGGTTGTATAGAGTCGTTTAACGGAGTTTTGAGAGAGCCGACCGAAGTTGTGGTGTTGGATAACGACAGCGTTTCCGGCATACTTATTCAAGGCGGAACAATAATCGGAACAACCAATAAGGGAGGTCCTTTTGCCTATCCGGTAAAACGTTCTGACGGAACGTGGGAAACGGTCGATGTGAGCGACCAAATGATAAGGAAATTGCAATATATGGGTGTCGATGCTGTCATCAACATAGGAGGAGACGGCTCTCAACGTATTTCCAAAGCTCTTTATGACAAAGGTCTGAACATAATAGGCGTGCCAAAAACTATAGACAATGATTTGTCGATGACGGACTTTACATTCGGTTTTCAGACAGCTGTTCAGATAGCAACCGAAGCGGTCGATAAGTTGGTAACAACAGCGGCAAGCCACAACAGAATATTTGTTTTGGAAGTCATGGGTCGCGATGCAGGTTGGATAGCACTCAATGCTGCAATAGCAGGAGGAGCAGATGTGTGTGTCATTCCCGAAATCCCATACGACATAAACAAAATCAAAGAGAAGATTGAAAGTCGCTACAAAAAGGGCAGGGGCTTTTGCATCATTGTTGTGGCAGAAGGAAGCCGCAATGCACGGGGAGAAAAGGTCGGTTTGAAAGCAGACGAACCAGGATATAGCAATTTCAAACTCGGAGGCATAGGACAAACCCTCAAATTGGAGTTGCAACAAGCAGGAGTGGAACACGACATAAGAGTTTCTGTTCTCGGACACCTGCAACGAGGCGGCACACCGATTGCATACGACAGAGTGCTTGCTTCAGAGTTTGGAGTGAAAGCCTTTGAACTTGCAAAAAGCGGAGAATTTGGCAAAATGGTTGCCTACAAACACCCCGACATCATTGCTGTTACCTTGGAAGAAGCACTGAAAGAACCTCATTTGGTTTCGCCCGACAGCTTCCTTGTGCAGACAGCCAAAGGTTTGGGCATAGAATTTGGAGGATAAGAGACAAAACCTCCCAAGACAAACAGCAAATAAACACAAAAAAGATAATAGGATTAACAACATAAAAAACGGTATCGTAGAGATGAAAAAAATAAAGAGTGCATTGATTTCGGTCTTTTACAAAGACGGCTTGGACGAGATAGTAAAATTGCTTGATGCAAACGGCGTAGAGATTTATTCGACCGGAGGAACATACGATTATATTTGCAATTTGGGCATAAAAGCAAAGACAGTGGAGGGGCTTACCGGCTATCCTTCTATTCTTGGAGGAAGAGTGAAAACACTGCACCCGAAAGTTTTTGGCGGAATACTTTGTCGCAGGGACAACGATTCAGATATTGAACAAATCAAACAATATGAAATTCCGGAGATAGACCTTGTGATAGTCGATCTTTATCCGTTCAAAAAGACGGTAGAGAGCGGAGCAAGCCGTCAAGACATTATCGAAAAGATTGACATAGGCGGAATATCACTCATAAGGGCAGCAGCAAAGAACTACAAAGATGTCTTGATTGTACCATCTGTCGAACACTATGGAGAATTGGTTGAATTGCTCTCAAAGCAACAATGTTCTACAACTATGGAAGACCGTTTCCGTTTTGCAACATACGCCTTTGCACAAAGTTCTGACTATGACACAGCAATCTTTGAATACTTCAACCAAGAGACAGCAATGCCCGTATTCAAACAAAGCTGCCACAGCTCAAAGAGTCTTCGTTATGGAGAAAACCCACACCAAAAGGGAGCATTCTTTGGCAATTTGGACAACTTTGTAGAGCAACTTCACGGCAAAGA
Source organism: Bacteroidales bacterium (assembly GCA_004551865.1). Lineage (GTDB taxonomy): Bacteria > Bacteroidota > Bacteroidia > Bacteroidales > P3 > Onthomorpha. The sequence goes on along the minus strand of SFPR01000011.1, from coordinate 44,059 downwards.
AATATCGTACAACAACATTGGAGACATAGATGCAGCTTGCCGATTGATTGACGACTTTGACCAAACAACATTTGCAATCATCAAACACAACAACGCTTGCGGTTTGGCGAGCCGTCCGACACTCAAAGAAGCCTACACGGCAGCCTTGGCGTGCGACCCTGTGTCGGCATTCGGAGGTGTTTTGGTTTGCAACAGACCAATAGATGAAGCAACTGCACAAGAAATGAACAGTCTTTTCATGGAAATCTGCATTGCACCCGAATACAGCGAGCAAGCATTGGAAATATTGAAATGCAAAAAGAACCGCATACTTCTTCGTCGCAAGCAATGCACCATGCCGAAAACGCAATTCCGTTCCGCACTCAACGGAGTTTTGGTTCAAGATACCGATACCATTGTCGAGAAAGCCTCCGACCTTGTGAGCGTAACCTCAACTCCTCTTACCCAAGAGCAGAAAGCAGACTTGGAATTTGCCAACAAAATAGTAAAGCACACCAAATCGAACGCCATAGTATTGGCAAAAGGACTACAACTATGTGCAAGTGGCACAGGTCAGACAAGCCGTGTCGATGCATTGAAGCAAGCGATAGAAAAAGCAAATCAATTTGGATTTGACCTTTGCGGAGCAGTAATGGCATCCGATGCCTTCTTCCCATTCCCCGATTGTGTAGAGATTGCCCACAATGCAGGCATTACAGCAGTCATTCAACCCGGAGGAAGTGTCAGAGACAACCTTACCCAAGACTATTGCGAGCAGCACAAAATAGCAATGGCAGTTACGGGTAATCGCCATTTCAAACACTAACAAACAGAAATTTATCTCAAAAAATGAAACTCAAATAAGAAACAGACGTAAAAGCAGAAAAACAACAGAGAAAAAATGGGTTTATTTTCGTTTTTAACCAGAGAGGTTGCAATAGATTTGGGAACAGCCAACTCAATCGTCATTTGTAATGACAAAGTAGTTGTAGATGAACCATCTATTGTGGCGGTTGATAGAGCAACAAACAAGATTATCGCAGTGGGAAAGAAAGCCATGCAAATGGATGGCAAAACCCACGAAGGAATAAAAACAATCCGTCCGCTCAGAGACGGAGTTATTGCCGACTTTGACAAGGCGAATGATATGATTAGAGAGTTGATACGCATGATTAACATCAAAAAGACAATCATACCGCCTTCATTAAAAATGGTTATATGTATTCCGAGCGGAATAACCAATGTAGAAGAAAGAGCCGTCAGAGATGCAGCCGAGCAAGCAGGAGCAAAAGACGTAAGATTGATACACGAGCCAATGGCAGCGGCAATAGGAATAGGAATAGACGTACTCCAACCGGTGGGTAACATGATTATAGACATAGGAGGAGGTACAAGCGAAATCGCAGTCATAGCTTTGGGAGGAATAGTCTGCAACAAATCCATACGAATTGCAGGCGACGAGTTCAACCAAGACATTATAGACTATATGCGTAAGCAACATAACATACACATTGGCGAAAGAATGGCAGAAAGAATAAAGATAGCAGTCGGAGCAGCCATACCGGAGTTGGCAAATCCGCCTGAGGACTTTGCCGTTCAAGGTCGTGATGTCTTGACAGGAATACCGAAAGAACTATATGTTAATTACAAAGAAATAGCACACGCACTCGACAAATCGATAGCCAAAGTCGAGAGTGCAGTCCTCGAAGCCTTGGCAATGACACCTCCCGAACTTGCATCAGATATTTACCACACAGGAATATATCTTGCAGGAGGAGGAGCGCTTCTCAAAGGTTTGGACGTAAGACTTCAAGCCAAAACAAAGCTACCTGTACACGTTGCCGAAGATCCTCTCAGGGCAGTGGCAAGAGGAACAGGCATGGCATTGAAACATTATGATGAATATACATTCTTGATAAAATAGTTAGTTGATTAAATCAAACAATCCAATCCAATCGGAGAACCCTCAAAACCGTACGTAGGTTCTCCGATTTTTTTTTGAGCTATGAAAGAAAGAGAAAGACAAATCACACGAGTAACACTGCTGGGAAGTGTTATCAATATGGTGCTTGCGGCACTGAAAATGGTTGCAGGCATTGTGGGACGAAGCGGAGCAATGGTAGCAGACGGCATACACTCACTCAGCGACCTTGTAAGCGACATAGTAGTGCTTATTTTTGTACCCATGTCCTCAAAGAGCAGAGATGACGGACACAAATACGGACATGGCAAGTTTGAAACCCTTGCCACACTCATAGTAAGCCTTATCTTGATAGTGGTGGCAGCCAAACTGATAGCCACATCTGTCGAAAAAATCATATTTGTAGCAAACGGCAATATATTGCCAAAGCCCGGCTACATAGCACTTATTGCAGCTTCAGTCTCCATTCTCTCAAAAGAATTTCTCTATCAATACACGCTCTATGTGGGCAAGAAAACCAATTCGGCAGCCTGCAAAGCCAATGCATGGCATCACCGCTCCGATGCTTTTTCTTCCATAGGTTCGCTCATAGGCATAGGAGGAGCAATCGTTCTTGGCGACAAATGGACGATACTCGACCCCATAGCCGCAGTAGTCATAGGACTAATGATATTGGTTGTGGCAGTAAAGATGTTCAAGCCTCCGTTTGACGAACTCATGGAGAAATCCTTGGGAGAGCAAACCGAACAACAAATCAAAGACATCATCACTTCAACCCAAGGAGTGAAAGGCATGCACAAACTCAAAACCCGATGCAACGGACAAAGTAAGATAATCGAATGTCATATCCTTGTAGAGCGAACCAACACCATAGTGCAAGCACACGACATAGCCACCGAAGTAGAGAATAGACTCGAAGCAACCTTTGGCGACAACACCCAGATAAGTATCCACATCGAACCCCTTGCCGACTGACGCACACCTTTTATCGCAAGAGGCTTTCTCTCTTTGGAGCGTTTCCATTCGGCAAGGACTGTCTCGATTTTCTTCCTAAGCATGGCACCAAATTTATCTTTTTCAAACACAAAGTTACACTTTTTCTACCGAATAACACCTATTTCGTTACATTTTTCCAAGGGAATAATCGCCACTTTGCTACACTTTTCTAAGCGAAAGCCCCAATGTTTTTGCACAGCTTTTCGGCTTGCAGGAGCAGTTGCTTGTGCAAAACTCGCACTTTTTGTTTTTATGACTGCAAAATATGTTGTTTGCAAGTGTGGATTTATGTAAAGTCTGTTTATTTTTAACGATGTTTATGATAGTATGGCGAGTTTGTCAGGTGAGTATTTAACATTTTGCGATTTTTAAGCCCGAATGCTTGCGATATTTTGGGGTCGGTCGAGGTCCGGGTAGATTTTTGCGAGAATTTGAGCGTTTAGCAATTTATTGTGTTTCAGATGTTTGCAAAATAAGTGCTGATTTTGGGTAAAATAAGACTGCATCTTTTTGAAAAAAGACGAAGAGTTAAGCTCACTAATCCTTCGTCTTTTGTGTGCTAATCCTTCGTCTTTTTTCAAAAAGACTTCATGTTAGTGAGCAAAAAACCTTATGTTGTTGCGGCAAGAGTAAACCTTGGTCCGAAAAGTCCTCATTTCGCTCTCAAAACAGGTGAGAAAATCACCCGAATCATTCGATTAACACACCTTTCTACTTTATTTCAAAAATAAAGAATAGAACGATTATTTAACTATTCGTGCAAAAGCATCACCCGACTACCGACCGACGTTTCGCCCCCGAAGGGGCAAAAGCGTAACTTTACTATAAACTACACCCATTCTCTACTGACAATCCGAAAATGCCAATGCACAGATGTATCAAAATCCTTGGGGATTGCACGATTAAAGCAAAATTTTATATCTTTGCAATAGATTAACGAAACTATAAACAGAAAGAAGACAAGCAGATAGCATAATAGAAGTACGATTTATTGAATTTTATCAGACATATTAAAGCATTTTTTTGCTTATACTCTTTTATGTGAAATATAGATAATTTCGAGATTATACGTTATCAATAATGCCAAATTTTGTGAAAACACAGGCAAGGAATTATTAAAAGCGTGTCCGTGGGAAGATTGTGCGGACTATGGCAAGGCAATCCTGCCTATGAGAGCCAACTTCTGCCCGAGATGCGGCAGACCATTGCAAGGGAATACAGAAAGCAAAAGTAAACGAAGACTATGGATCAGAAGGACTATGGTACTTGTTTGCATTGCAGGTGTAGTCTTAGGGATTGTTGCCTATTTGAATTATAGGCAAAACACTCCTATTGTTTACAAAGGAGAGATGATAGACACCTTTAGGGTCAAAGGCGTAGAGTTTAAGATGATAAAGGTGGAGGGAGGAACATTCAGCATGGGAGCTACCTCGGAGCAAGGCAGCTATGTTGATGATGACGCGAAACCTGTTCATAGTGTTACCCTTTCGGACTACTATATAGGAGAGACGGAAGTAACGCAAGAGCTGTGGGAGGCAGTAATGGGCAGCAACCCCTCTCGGTTCAAAGGCAATGATCAACGACCTGTGGAAATGGTTTCTTGGGACGATTGCCAAGAGTTTATCAAGGAGTTGAACCGATTGACTGGAAAGGAGTTCCGACTTCCGACCGAAGCCGAATGGGAGTATGCAGCAAGAGGAGGTAAGTATAGCAAAGACTATGTCTATAAGTATAGCGGAAGCAAAAATGTAGACGAAGTAGCGTGGTGCAGTTATAATAGCCGCGACGAAACCCACCCTGTCAAGACCAAGAAAGCCAACAAGCTTGGCTTGTATGACATGAGCGGCAACGTATATGAGTGGTGCAACGATAGGTATAATGAGAACTATTATAGAAATAGTCCTCAGACCAATCCAATCGGATCGTCGGAGGGTGCGAGCCGCGTTTTTCGTGGTGGCTGCTTTGGCGACGTCGATAAGCACGTGTGCGTTTCCTATCGCTACAGCGGCAGTCCCGGCCCCCGCTACGACCACTACGGTCTCCGCCTCGCCCTCTGAGTTTACCACAAGGTAATCCGCCAACGTTTTAAGCCCGGAAAGGGAGAGAGCGAAGGGAGAGGGGCTGTCGAGCGGAGCCGACAGCCCCACGACCGAAGCGAAAAAAGAAAGAATGCCAAATTTTGTGAAAACACAGGCAAGGAATTATTAAAAGCGTGTCCGTGGGAAGATTGTGCGGACTATGGCAAGGCAATCCTGCCTATGAGAGCCAAGTTCTGCCCAATATGCGGCAGACCACTGCAAGGGAATACAGAGCCAAGCGAGCAAACCTTTAGCGTCAAAGGCGTAGAGTTTAAGATGATAAAGGTGGAGGGCGGCACGTTCAGTATGGGAGCGACCTCGGAGCAAGGCAGTTTCGCAGACAATGACGAGAAACCTATTCACAGCGTTACCCTTTCGGACTACCATATAGGAGAAACAGAAGTAACGCAAGAGCTGTGGCAGGCAGTCATGGGCAGCAACCCTTCTTGGTTCAAAGGCGACAATCAACGCCCTGTGGAGAGCGTAAGTTGGAAAGCTTGCCAAAAGTTTATCAAGAAGTTAAACCGATTGACAGGAAAGGAGTTCCGACTTCCGACCGAAGCCGAGTGGGAGTATGCAGCAAGAGGAGGCAAGTATAGCAAGGACTATGTATATAAGTACAGCGGTAGCAACGATGCCGACGAAGTAGCGTGGTACGGGAGTAATAGCGGCGGCAAGACCCACTCTGTCAAGACCAAAAAAGCCAACGAACTTGGCTTGTATGATATGAGTGGCAACGTAAGGGAGTGGTGCAACGATTGGTATGGAGACTATCAGAGCAATTCTCAGACCAATCCAACCGGACCGTCGAGGGGTGAGCGTCGCGTTCATCGTGGTGGCAGCTGGAGCAGCTACAGTTGGGACGTGCGCGTATCCCATCGCAACTACGGCACTCCCAGCTCTCATGGCAGCATCCTCGGTCTCCGTCTCGCCCTCTGAGTTTACCACAAGGTAATCCGCCAACGTTTTAAGCTCAGAAAGGGAGAGAGCGAAGGGAGAGGGGCTGTCGAGCGGAGCCGACAGCCCTACGACCGAAGCGAAACGTAGGGGATAAGCCGATTAGTAAATCAAATCAGAGTGAAATCTCCTACATTTTGAGAGAAAATCAGTAATTTTGCAAAGTGAAGGTATTTTATTGGTTGATAATTCTGGCAAGATGAAGCATTTAATCATAAGAAATTTTGGTCCGCTGAAAGATGTGGATATTATGCTCGAACAAGTAAATCTGATTATCGGTTTGCAAAGTTCGGGAAAGACTTGTGTTCTCAGGACGGCTTGTTTCTGCTCATGGGTAGAAAAGCGAATTATGCTTTTACAGTCGGCGGATTATTTTGCCAATGGTTCGGTGTTTATCGACAGCTTTACCGGTTATTATCAGATGGAGAAGTATCTCAAAGAGGATACATATATCGAGTATTCTTCGGCTTATTCATCATTTAGTTTTGACAACAAAAGAGCTGATAAATTCCTATACAAGCCACAAGCCAACAGCTGGCGATACTGTCGTCCGAAAGTTGCATATATTCCTTCGGATAGGAATGTTGTTTCGTTGTTTAAGGATTATAAGCAACTGCCAAATCCGGGTAGTTATCTTCAAGATTTTATGAATGAATGGAATAGAGCAAGACGGCAACAAGCTAAAATATCAAATATTCTCGGATTGGGTGTGGATTATTATTTTGACGAAAACAAGGAAAAGGATTTGGTGGCTCTTCAAAACGGAAAAATTCTCGAGTTGTCAGAAACTTCAAGCGGAATGCAATCAATGTTACCGCTGTTTGTATATACTGATTATCTCACAAATGAAGTGTTTGAAGATAAAATGGTAAATCTTACCGATATAAGCCTCGCCAAGATAGAAGAAATAAGGCACACATTGGAGACAATATATGACAGATGTTTTGAAACTCGCATGGGAGAACACCGATTTGAAGCAAGTGTTTCTTTGAACGGCAAACGACAAACATATTTTTTCTACAATCAAAAAGAGAGAGACAAGTTTAACAGATACATAACGAGGCTGTTGGAAAATGACCACAGCGAAATATTTCTTGAAGAACCGGAAAATAATCTCTTTCCGCCTACTCAGTGTCAGTACGTCCGCTGGATATTGGACAGAATATTTGACAAGGCAAGAAAAAACTTTTTGTTCATCACTACTCATAGTCCTTATATTTTGAGCAGTCTTCTGCAAGAAAATATTCCGGATTTTAAGTTGATGCTCACTTACCATGACAAAGACAATAAGGGATTGTTTTCAGTCAAGACTGCCGACGAAGACGAGCTTCAGCAGATTTATGATAATGGTTCTGATGCATTCTTTAACTTTGAAGCATTTACACACTGATGGCAGAACAGATGAACGTGTTTCCGGAATGTAATGTGGATACCAATTTGGTTAGCCATATTCTTGGCGGATATGTCAAACATAAAAGTTGTTGTAACGAGGTTGTCAAAGCTGTTAATAGTAGCGGGACCTTTGCCATAGGGATTATTGATGCAGACAAGCGTCCTGCTACAATGGATAAGGGCTTTTATGAGTATGAATTGCCTCAGAAGGTTGATGGTAAATCACGACACATTCGTTTCTTTATTCATCAAGACAAGACACGATTTATCTTTACAGTATATAAGGCAATGGATAGTTTTATCTTTAATGCAGCAAAGGAGCAAAAAGCAGACATGACTCCATTCAACAATCCGAGAACCGTTAAGGATTTCTTGACTTATACGAAGAATGTGCAAGCAGAAACAGACCCGAAATTGAGACATCTATTTGCAGAAATAAAGAACTATCCGGAATTGCTACGATTTCGCAATACTTTGAAGTATCTTATAACCAATAAAAACAAGGTGGATATTGATGTAGCCAAACAGTTTTTTGACGGAAGGTTGTCAAAAAACAATCTTTCAGACTATCTTTAATCTGCAACATGAAATTTGCACTCCTACGGTGTGATTTTTGGGGCTTTTTTTCGCCAAATTTCCAAATGAAAGTCCGCCAAATTTCCAAACGTTTTACAAAAATCACTTGAAATTCAGAGAAATGTAGTATCTTTGCACAAAATCAAAAACTATGAGTTATAAGAGTCGAATTGCGGACCAATTATTGAGAGAAAAGTTGGAGGCTATGGGGCTGTTTTGATTGAAGGTCCAAAGGCTTGCGGCAAAACAGATGCATAACATAAGGACTGCATGAGCGTGCCGGCTCTTGTCAAAATGCAAACATTTATTGTAAGTAATACTAAACACATAATTGAGACACTATGACGGTTGGAGATAAAATTCCGGAGGTTCTTGGCATTGACCAAGACGGACGCGAGATTAAAAGTAGCGACTATCGCGGTCGCAAAATTGTGCTTTATTCTTATCCTAAGGCAAACACAAGCGGTTGTACGGCTGAGGCTTGCTCTCTTCAAGCTCACAAAGGAGAATTGGCGGCGGCAGGTTACGATATCATAGGCGTAAGCAAGGACAAACAGGCTCTTCAAAAGAAGTTTGCCGATAGTAATGGCTTGGAATTTCCTCTCATTGCCGACACCGACACTTCTCTTTTGCAGGCTCTCGGCTGTTGGGGTGAGAAAGTGGCGTGCGGACGTCGCACTATTGGCACTTTGCGAACAACTTATTTGGTCGATGAGCAGGGAATTATCGAAAAGGTTTTCACTCCGAAAGAAATCAAGACCAAAATTCATGCAGAACAAATCCTCGATTATATCAACAAGTAGTGTTGTGGTCGAGTGTTATTTTGCCGACAAGGCTGCAAAATGAAGAAAGCGAAGTATTTTGTTTGTTAAATACTTCGCTTTTGAGTGTAAACTATGAGTGTTTGCTTTGAGCTTTATTTTAATTTGAGTTTTGCTCCAATGTAGAAGGTGCGTGGTTGGGTTGGTCCGTATATATAGCCTGCATCTCGGTCGGCTCCTTGGTCAAAGTCGTTTTGGAAACTATCCAAAATGTTGTTTACTCCGCACTTTAATTGTAGTATGAGTCCTTTGCCGGCTTTTATGTCGTAGCTTATTGCTGCATTGAGGTCAAAAAATCGTGGTGTTGTTTCAAGACGGTCTTGTTCTATGTAGCCTGCATAGTGTGCCACTTTCATTTTTCCGGTGTATGTTCCGCCAAGGGTTATGTTTGTATTGCGGATTGCACTTATATCCATTGAGAAAAATCCGTAATCTTCGGGACTTCTGAGCAGATAATCGGTACCTTCCACACTCTCATCGTCCGACCAGTACTCTGTTTGTTTGTATTTGCTTGTTTGCAAGGTGTAACCAAGCGAAAAGGTAACGAGGTCTTTGTATGCCAATTTGGCACTAAGGCTCACTCCTGCCACATCGGCTCCCGAAGCGTTGTATCTTTCTTGGTAAATGATGTTGTTGATTGTGTCTTGCTCTATAATCCTTGTTGCAAATACGTCGTTCAAAATGGTATAGAAACCCTCAATCAACAGGTTCGCCTGCCAATTTTCACCTAAGAATGCATAATGGTCTGACGAAAGTGAAAAGCTATTTGAGTATTCTGCATTCAAATTGTCGGCAAGTTTGGTTCTCAAGCTCATTCCTCCGACTTGTGTTATGTCAAAGTCTTCATCGTATGCCTGAGGGGCGCGGTATCCGCTCGAATAGCTTGCACGGACTTGCCAACTGTCGTTATATTTGTATAAGAGACTTAGTCTCGGAACCAAGACGGGAGAGGAAAGCAAGTTGTGCTTGTCCATTCTTGCTCCGATAAGTAGGTTGAGGTATCGGCTTGTCCACTCACTTTGAACATACATTCCTATGGTGCTGACGTTTTGTTGTGTCCTTATGTTGTATGCCTTGACTTGGTCGTCAAGACGATTGGTGGAATATTCTGCTCCATAGGTTATTGAGGCTTTTGAGAACAAGAATTTGTCCAAACGATGGTTTGCCATTGCTCCTGCAAGAAAGGTCAAATCGTTTGTTATTCCGTATGCATTGGGGTCTTGATGTGAGCCGTAGTATGAGTTGCGGTCGATGTTCTGGGCAGAAGAATAGACATTCAAGCGGTGCTTTCCGTCTGAGGACACAAAGTCATAGTTGAGCGAAAGGGCGTTGATAAGGTGTTCGGTAGCCTCGCAAATATCTGCATAGTGAGGTTGCATGTCAAAGTTGTTTCCTCCTCTTCGTTTTTCGTTGGTTGTATGGTACTCTATTTTGATTTTATTTTTTGAATTGATGTTGTAAAATAGTTTTGTTCCAAAGGAGTTGTTGGTCAGCATTCCTATTTCCGAAAATCCGTCGTTATCTCTGTCGTATGGATTACGATTTCTGAATGTTTGATAGAACGAAGCTCCAAAGCGGCGGTCCTTGCTGAGTATTGCACCATTGGCATTGAAGTTTTGGCTGTAAGTTGTGCCTCCTATTGCCTGAATGTCTGTTCCGACCGAAAGGGAAGGTGAAAGAGGCTCTTTGGTTATTATGTTTACCGTGCCGGCAATTGCATTTGCTCCGAAGAGGGCAGAGCCTCCGCCTTTTACCACTTCAATTCGTTCAACCATATTGACCGGGATTTGTTCCAAACCATAAACACCGCTCAAAGCACTCATAATTGGCTTGGAGTCGATGAGCAACTGTGTATAAGGTCCTTCCAAACCATTTATTCTAACTTGTGGAAATCCACAGTTCTGACAATTATACTCAACTCTCACTCCGCTTTGAAATCCCAAGCTCTGAACCAAGTCTTGTGCATTGTTTTGCTCAAATTGTTTCTCGCTCAACACATTTACAACCACGGGAGCTTCTTTGCGGTTGGTCTCGTTACGATTTGCCGACACCACAATTTCATCAAGCCTTGTGGCTTCGGGAACAAGTTCTAAGTGAGCATGGGCAACACTTCCTTTTCTAACCTCGACAGTGTGGTGTTCTTTCTTGTATCCGATGCAACTTACAACGATAGTGTAACGTCCCGGTGCTATGCTTCGGAAAATGAAGTTTCCTTCTTCGTCTGTTGTTGTTCCAATTTTTGTTCCCTCTATGGCAACAGAGGCGTATGCTATGGCCTCTTTTGTTGTTTTGTCAAATACATGACCTTCTATGCAAACTCTGTCTTCGCTTTGTGCATTTGCTTTGAGTGTCATAATGTTCAAAAGCAATGCAGCCAATACTAAAATGTAATTTCTTTGTTTCATTGTCTTTTAAAGATAGTTATGTTTTTTCGGTTTGCAAAATTAGACTTTTTTTCTCTTATGGGCAAATACCCGAAAAAGGTGATTTTATTTGCAGTATCGACGATTATTTGTAGCTTTGCACCTCGAAAAAATTAAAAAATATGAGAATTGGTTTGAACAAATTTTTTGCGGTTGTGGCAGCTTTGATTGCGTTTTGCCCTGCTGCCGAGGCTCAAATAGTGAGCGATTCTTCGATTGAGTACGTTCCCACAAAGGAGAATATAGTTTCGAGACAGGAGTTTGCCGATGCAGGTTTCGGAATTTTCCTGCATTGGGGCATTTACAGTATGTTTGCTCAAGGAGAGTGGTATCTCAATCGTCAGGGAGTGTTGCATGAAGAATATGCCAAGGCGGCAGGCGGATTTTATCCTGCGGGTTTTGACGCCAAAGAGTGGGTGTCGGCTTTCAAGAAGGCAGGAGCAAAGTATATATGTTTCACAACTCGACATCATGACGGCTTTTCGATGTTTGCAACCAAACATTCACAATATAACATTGTTGAGGCTACTCCATGGGGCAAAGATGTGTTGAAAGAACTTGCCGACGAATGTCATCGCCAAGGCATAAGGTTACACCTATATTATTCTTTGGTAGATTGGGGTAGGGACGATTACCCGATGGGTCGCACCGGTCAGACCACAGGAAAGGACAAATCCAAAGCCGATTGGAACTCATACTGCAAGTTTATGACCGATCAGCTCACCGAATTGCTCACAAACTATGGAGAAATAGGGGCAATATGGTTTGACGGAGTGTGGGATCACGATACTGATGCAACGGTGTTTGATTGGCAGATGCGTCCTATTTATGACCATATTCACTCTTTACAACCAAGCTGCCTTGTTGCAAACAACCATCACCTCAATGTATCGAACGGAGAGGATATTCAAGTGTTTGAAAGAGACCTTCCGGGAGAAAACAAAGGTGGATACTCCGGCAATATGGATATAAGCGTTCTGCCGTTGGAGACTTGTGAGACAATGAACGGCATTTGGGGTTATAGGATTACCGACCAAAACTACAAGTCTCTTGACGAGATTGTACGTTTGCTTGTTGGTGCGGCAGGCAAAGGGGCAAACCTTCTTTTGAACATAGGACCTCAAGCCGACGGACGCCTTCCCGAGGTTGCTTTGCAGCGTTTGGAACAGGTCGGAACATGGTTGGCAAAGTATGGAGAGACGATTTATGCAACCACGGCAGGCGATGTACCGGTTCAATCTTGGGGAGCGACAACCCGAAAGGGCGACAGACTTTTTGTTCATGTGTGGGACGATAGTTTGAGAGAGCTTTTCTTGCCGATAGATGCCAAAGTAAAATCGGCAAAGGACTTTGCAAGCGGAGAAAAAGTCAAATATGACCGCTGCTCTCACGGCGTTCATCTTACTCTTCCGCAAAAGAGCGATACCACATCTCCCGAAAGAGTGATAGAACTCCAACTGCGATAGAGTAGAGGGCGTTTTTGAACTCTTTTTCCTCCATTGAGACAAAGGATAATAAAAAACAAAGGTTTTGTGCCACAATCTGCTACACAAAACCTTTGTTTTTGTTTGTTGAATTTTGGTTTTATCGCAAAATTTCTCTGCTGTAACGATGTGCAGAGGAGTATGCGTCGCAGGTTCTGTGAGAACAAGATGACAAAACGATGCCTGCTGCTGCCAAAACCAACATGATTACGAATGCTTTCTTTGTATTTTTCATTGTGTGTCTTTTATTTGTTAAACGCCAATTTTCTCTTTTTAGTCTTTTGCGACAATATATGTTGCTAATCTTTTTTTGGAGTGCGAACGTAGTGAGGCATTGTTTCGGGCAGAACAACAGACATTTCCACCAATCCTGCAAACTCTCCGTTTTCGTACCATGGCGATTGATAAATCAGCTTTCTCAACCCTTCTTTTTCTATGGTGTAGGCATTTGTCTTGCCCTCGCTCATTAGTTGAGCAATGATTTTTTTTGCTCTTTCGGGGTGGCAGTCCATTAGTTGTTTGCCAATAAGAGCCTTGCCACCGTCTTTTTCGTATGTGGCAATGCTTCGGCGGTTCATATCAATGATTTTCCCTTCCTTGTCGCAGATTGTGATTGCCACAAACGGGAGTTCATCTGACCATTTTTCCATTTTCTTATGCTTATTTGTTCAAAAAAGCCCACAGAAGCCGAAGCTGTCTGTGGGAGAACTATGAAAAAATTATTAACTATTACTTGCAAGACAATGCAGCAAGTGCTATTGAATACATTTTTGTCTTTGTGCTGTCGCCTCTTGAAGAAAGAACACAAGGAACCTTTGCTCCGACAACCATTGCAGCCAATTCAGCCTTAGCGAACTTGGTGCAAGACTTGTAGAATACGTTTCCGGATTCGATGTTTGGCCATACCAAGCAGTCTGCATCGCCTGCCACTTCGCCTTTTAGTTTCTTTATTGTTGCACTTTCCTTGTCTATTGCAACGTCCAATGCCAACGGTCCGTCAACTATTGCTCCCTTGATTTGTCCGCGGTTGTTCATTGCAGCAATAAGGGCAGCATCTACACATGAAGGAATACCTACGCTCATTTGTTCGGTAGGTGCAATCATGGCAACCTTAGGCGTTTCGATGCCGAGGGTCTTGGCTGTTTTGATAACGTATTCGCATATAGCAGTCTTTTGTTTGAAATCAGGTGCAGGAATAACTGCAACATCAGAAGTAATCAACAATTTGTGGTAAGTAGGTATTTCAAAAACAGTAACGTGAGACAAAACAGGCTTTCCTCCGGGCATCAAACCCTTTTCCTTGTTTAGTATAGCTCTCATGTACTTGTCTGTCGAGCAGAGACCTTTCATCAAAATGTCTCCCTCTCCTGCATTGATAAGTTCAACAGCCTTGTTTGCAGCTGCTTGTTCGTTTGCTTCCTGAACAAGATTGAACTTATTTACATCAATACCTTCTTTTTCGCAAACAGACTTGATTGTGTCGATGTCTCCAACCAAGGTTGCATCTACCACACCCAAATCCATTGCCATTGAAGCTGCTCCGATTGTGTGAGAATCGTTTGCAAACGCAGCAACCAATCTTTTTTTGCCTTTGAGCTTAACTGCATCTATAAGCTCGTCCAACTTCTTAATCATTGCTATTTTGTTTATTTTTTAATAATTACACTAATTCCAAAAACGAGTTTGCAAAGATAGTACAATAATTTGGTTCGGGCAAAACAAAAGCCTGAAAATATGTTCAAAGATGCCACAGAAATAAAACGCTGTTTTGCAAAAATAAAACGGCGTTTTGTTCAAGTTAAAACGGCGTTTTAACCATCACAAAACGCCGTTTTATTTTAGCGAAAGGCTTGGCTTTGAAAATCAATCTGTTACAAGGGTATTTCAAACTCTCTTTCGCTTGTGGTAAATTCTCAAAAGTTCATTTGCTTATTTTGTCTTACCTTTGCAAACAAAAAAGACGATGGAGTTCAAATTCAGAGCCGTCGAGTTGGACGATGCAGATTTATTTTATGAGTGGGAAAACGATATGTCGGTGTGGTCGGTGGGACAGACACAGCGTCCTTTTTCTCATTTTGCATTGGAACAATATGTTTTGCAAGCCCAAAACGACACCTTTTATGCAGCAGGACAGATGAGGTTGATGGTCGATTTGATTGACCAAGGCGAGACAAAGACTATCGGTTGCGTCGATTTGTACGACTTTTCGCCCAAAGATTTCAGGGCTGCAATGGGAATACTTTTCTCTTCCGAGCATAGGGGTAGGGGATATGCCAAACCGGTTGTGGAAATGCTCTGGGAATATGTTACAAAGGTCTATTCGTTACATTGTCTTTATAGTTTCGTACCCTCAGACAACCTTTCGAGCAAAAAAATGTTGATTTCTTCGGGATTTGAACCCACAAGCGTTTTGAAAGATTGGTTGTGCGAGAACGGGAAATTCAAAGATGTGGAAGTATATCAAAAAATAAACAGAACAAAAGATGAAAAATAAGAAAATCCTTGCTGTTACACTGATTGTTACCGGCGTTGTATGCCTTGTGTTCGGGCTTTTTGTACTTTGGATAGTCTCTTCAAAAACAGAGAACACTCAAACCGTCAAACTCTGTCTTTATCCCAATACCTCAACAGAGCAGGTCGAGAAAATGTTGAGAGACAAAGGTGTGATTGACAGCGGATTTGCATACTCGCTTTTTGTCAAGGTATTTTGCGAAAGCGGCAAGATGCGAAGCGGATATTATGAAATAGCACCAAAAATCAAGCAGGCAGACTTGGCAAAGATGCTTTCAAGAGGTTTACAGACCCCCGTAAAACTTGTTATCGGCAAGGTGAGAACGTATGATGACTTTGCCGAAAAAGTATCCTCACAGTTGATGATAAGCAAAGAAGACTTGTTGCTTTCGATAGAGAATTTGGAATACGATTTGTTTGAAAACGTAATTCCCAATACCTATCAAGTCTATTGGAATACCACTTCGGACAAGCTCCTTAGGCGACTAAAAACCGAAAGCGACCATTGGTGGAAAGCAAGAGCCGCCTCAGTCGAAAAAACAGGCTTAAGCCGCCATGAAATAGTCGTTTTGGCATCTATTGTCGAAGAAGAAACCAACAAAAACGAGGAAAAACCCACAATAGCAGGGGTGTATATCAATCGTTTGCACCGCGATATGCTTCTGCAAGCCGACCCTACGGTACGATATGCGGTAGGCGACTTTACCATAAAGAGAATAATGTACAAGCATTTGCAGACCGATTCTCCTTACAACACATATATGTATAAGGGATTGCCGCCAAGTGCGATTTGTCTTCCCGAGCAAAGTTCTCTGCTTTCGGTTTTGAACTACCAAAAGCACGACTACATCTTTTTCTGTGCCAAAGAAGACTTTTCGGGATACCACAACTTTGCATCGACTCCCGACCAACACTATGCAAATGCAAATAAGTATCAGGCAGCACTAAATAAAATGGGGATAAAGTAAGGAAACAAAATTTCGCAACAAGACATAAAAAAAGGGTAAGCTACTTATATCGCACCGCTACAACCTCCTTACCTTGCTGCGTTCCCGCCCTGGGGAGATTCAGAGGGAGCTGGTCGTACAAGACTTACCCGAGTGCAAAAGTACAACAAAAAAACAATTCCGCAATACAAAAAGGCGAAAAAATGTTTGACCCTTTGGCTGCTTTGAAAGCTTTTTTGCTCATAACGGCAGGCTTATCGGCTAAGTTTCATTGCTTTTTCATATCTTTGCCAACTCGAAAAAAGATTAGAATATGTTGAAAAAAATTGTTGTTTTTCTATTTGCAGCGAGCGTTTGTGCTTTTGCATATTCGCAAAAAGTGAACATAATTCCCGCTCCTGCAAGTGTGACAGAGTTAAATGAGGAAGGATTTTCTCTAAATCAAAAGACCGTTTTGTACATCGACAAGAGAGTTTCAGCTCTGCTTTTGGCACAAAGCTCCGAACAATCGACAAAAAGAAACTCAAAAACAAAGACTTGAAAAATGCAATCATCTTTGTGAGAGGTAAACCGAACTTTGCAAGAGAATCATTTTGTTGTATCAGAAAGTTTTTATATCTTTGCCGCCGAATTTAGAAACCAACTTAAAAAAGGAGGAAACGGCAAACAGAAAATTTATAATTTAGACTTAGTAGTTTAATACGACATATTAAAGCGTTTTTGCTTAACTTTGGTGGTGTGAAACCTCGAAAATTTCATACAATTCTATCAAAAGATAAGTTTAAGACGCTCACGAGTGAAATCGTGGGCTTATCTTATTTGATAGAATAGGTAATTCGAGGACCTCAACACCAATAAGAAAAAAGTTCCACGACTTTTTTATGTCCTTAAGTCAGGGTTCCTATTCCCTTAAATCGGTTTTCAAAAAATTGTATCGCCTTTGGAACTTGGGCAAATCAAAATAGATAAAACATTAAATAAAGAAAGAAAAAATGAAAACTAAATTTTTAGCAGCTATTGTAGCTTTTTTATTTGTTTCATGTGGGGGTGGTAGTAGTGATCCTTATTATTCGAGTTCGGGATCTTCAAGTAGTACAGGTGGTAGCAATGTTTCGTTTAAGGGTAAATATACGAAAACTAGTAAAAAAGTTAATCTTTATAATTATAACGGGAATTGGTATATTGCAGTAGATAATGTAGATGTTTATACTGATGGTTATAATTATTATATACGAGATTATAAAGGAGATTATAGTGAGATTTCAAGTATAGATGCTTTTCATTTCGGTTATGAAAGCGGTTTTAGATATTGTGTTTTTTGGGGTGCTAATACTTATTACCTTAACTTATAATTTATTATAGCAAAACCAAAACGAGCGTTCGACCTGCTTTTGCATTTGCGAACGCTCGTTTTGTTTTTGCGAAAAGACGATTGCGGACAATCAACGGACGACAGTGGACTGCCAAAAGCGAACAGCCAACAGCCGAAGTAAAGAAAGAAAAATCGAATCTTTGTTGTATCTTTGCACGAAGAAAGAAAAACAATAAGAAATGAAGAAAAGAATATATGTAATGTTGGCGGCAGTGCTTGTAAGCTTTGTCGCAATATGTCAAAAGGTGGATGTGATTCCTCAGCCTGCGGTTGTGGAAGTTGCGAACGGCAAGGGATTTGTCATGAACGGCACTACAACTCTCTAAAGAGAGTTTCAGCTCTGCTTTTGGCACAAAGCTCCGAACAATCGACAAAAAGAAACTCAAAAACAAAGACTTGAAAAATGCAATCATCTTTGTGAGAGTATCGGACAAGACTTTGAAAGACGAAGGCTACCAATTAGACATCAATAAAGACAAGATAGTTGTTCAAGCCAACGAAAACGCAGGATTTTTCTATGCTTTGCAATCAATTTGCCAGCTTTCGGAGGGACAACTGCTCCCCGGACATCTTACCCCTTGGCAAGACGAGAAAATAAACCCTGCAACAACTTCAATCACACTTCCTTCCTGCTCGATAACAGACTATCCGCGGTTTGCATACAGAGGAAAGCATTTTGACCCTGCCCGACATTTTTTTACCATCGACCAAGTCAAAAGACATATCGACCTTATGGCATATCACAAACTCAACACTCTGCATTTCCATTTGACAGATGACCAAGGTTGGAGGGTCGAAATCAAGCGTTATCCTAAGTTACAGTCCGTCGCATCGGTAAGAAGCGGCACCATAATAGGACACTACAACGACAATGACCAGAGAAACCCGAACTACGACGGCGTTCCACATGGCGGATACTACACTCAGAAAGAACTAAAAGAGCTTGTGGAGTATGCAAAGGCAAGAAACATAGAAATCATTCCCGAGATAGATTTGCCGGGACATGCTTCTGCCGCATTGACAGCCTATCCCTATCTTGGTTGCAAGGGCGAAGGTTACAAGGTTCAAGGCACTTGGGGTGTTTTTGAGGAAGTTTTCTGCACCAAAGACAGCGTTTTGGAATTTTTCAAGGGTGTATTTGACGAATTGATTGAGATTTTCCCTTCACGATACATACACATAGGAGGCGATGAATGCCCAAAAACCAATTGGAAGAGCTGTCCAAAATGCCAAGAGCAAATAAAGCTGCACGGTTTGAAAGATGAAAAAGAGCTGCAAAGCTGGTTTATGCACTCGCTTCAAGCATATTTGGAAAGCAAAGGACGAAAGATAATAGCATGGGACGAACTTTTGGAAGGCGGAGCAGCAGAAGGTGCAACCATAATGTCGTGGCAGGGTGAGAGCGGAGGCGAACAAGCAGCCAAGGCGGGACTTGATGCCATTATGTCGCCGGCAGCCTATCTCTACTTTGACTATTATCAGGGTGAACCCGAGTGTGAGCCTCTTGCAATAGGCGGTTATACCCCTTTGAAGAAAGTCTATCTTTATGAACCTGTGCCTCGCAACCTCACAAAGGAGCAGGCAAAGCACATAATCGGCGTTCAAGCCAACACGTGGACCGAATATATTCCCACATATACCGATTTGCAATACATGGATTTCCCCCGCATTGCAGCCCTTTGCGAAATAGCGTGGAGCAAAGCAGAGAACAAAAACTACGATTGCTTCCTTGCGAGATTGGAAACCCTCTTTAAGTCATACGACAAGATGAATGTGAATTATTCTCGCTCACATTACACCATTGGGGCGGAGGTTTCGTTCAACACATCTTTGCAAAGCCCCGAAGTAACCCTTACAAGCGTAGCCAAAGGTGCCGATATATTCTATTCTCTCGACACCTGCCAAAACAAACACTTTGTTCCCTACACCCAAAGCATAGTAATAGACCGACCAACCACCCTTACGGCATACGCAGAGCGTGAAGGCAATAGAGTATCGCCCATATTTACCGCATCATATTTCCCAAACAAGGCAACAGGAAAGCCATATACAATAGAAAACCTCAATCCCCAATACACAGGAAGTACAAAGAATGCACTGACCGATGCACTTGTGGGAAGTCAAAAGAGCTATGACAAATGGGTAGGGACTTATGGCTATGACTATTGCGTCATTGTCGATTTGCAAACAGAGCAAGAGATAAGCGAAATATCTATTAACTTCTTGGAAAACGTCGGAAGCTGGATATTTTTGCCTCTTTCGGTAGAATTTTCCACAGGTTTGCAGCAAGATATGCTCGAACCGATAGAGGCAACCAATGTAACAATATCCCAAAACGGACAGATACAAAATCATCATGCCAAATTCCCAAAACGAAAGGCACGCTTTGTCAAAATATTTGCCAAGAGTATAAAGCAATGTCCCGAAAATCACCCGGGAGCAGGCTATCCGGCACACGTCTTTGGCGATGAGGTCATAGTAAATTAGTATTCTCAAACGTAAAATTCTCCGAACGCAATGCACATATTCACGGTTGATTTTGAGTGTCCCTCAGATTATTATACTGACAAGAAGGGTAACAGACGTGAAATATCACAAGAGGGATTTTTTCGCTCCTGCGAGAAGTTGTTTTTCTTGTTGGAACAACACAAAGTGAAGCCTACGTTTTTTATAATGGGCAAAGTTGCCGACAGATACCCCGATATGATTGCCGAAATTGCAAAAAAATATGACATAGGCTCACACGGCTATGCTCATTTGAACGCCGACAAGTTTTCTTTGGGAGAATTTGAAAAGGATTTGCAGAAATCTTTGGACACTTTGGAGAAAGTAACCGGCAAAAGACCCGATAAGTTCCGCTGTCCCTACTTTTCTCTTCCTGACAGACGCTATCTTGCAGTTCTTGCAGCCAACGGCATAAAGACAGACTGCTCTTTGGCGAGTTTGAAGCATGCTTACGGACCAAAAGTCATAGAAAGCGACACACCCTGCCGCTTGTCGATTGACCAAAGTTGCATAAGAGAACTTCCGCCAAGTAACATAGGCTTCGGAAGTCTCAAATTCGGATTTTTGGGAGGAGGCTATTTCAGATTTTTCCCTTACTTTATGTTGAGGTATTGGACAAAGCAAAAGAGCGATTACTCGGTTTCCTATATTCACCCATTGGATTTGTGTGTCGAAAAACCGAAAGACCACTCCAAAACCTTTGTCGAAAATTTCCGTGCAAGAGCAGGATTGGGCAGAGCTGCGAGCAAATTGGACAAATACTTGTCCGAGTTTGATTTTATCGATGTTGAAACTGCCACAAAGACAATAGATTGGGAGCATACACCCATATTGAAATTCTAAAACGCCGATTTGTTTTCGCAAAATGGCGTTTTAATCCGACAAAACGGCGTTTCATTTTTGCAAAATGCCGTTTTATTTCTGCCCGAAACAGAGAAATTGCATACCTTTGCAAAAAAGACAAAATTAACACAAGAAAAACATGGGCAGAAAAAGGCGATTGTATATTCTTTTGTGCATATTTGCGGTGCTGACTTTTCAGCATTCGGCTTTGCATTCTCAAACCGCTGTCGAAATATCCGATTGCGACAGGGCAGTTGTGCGATTTGACAATCCCGATGAGGAGAATGTAGAAGTAAAACTTATCACCAAAAGTACAGACACTACTCTTGTCTTTTCGGAAGACTTTTCTCGTATGCCTAATGTGCAGAGCGGTGCAATGATGTGCAATGCCGCAGTGATGCTTGCTCTTCCTGCTTCCTACACCTCACATTCCGGTTGCAGGGCAAGACGTATCTATTCTCCAAATGGAGATACCTGCTATTTCAATTACGATGGTGAGTTTTCAACTCCTCTTATCGACCTCTCAGCTTGCAAAGACAGTGTAAGAATATCCTTCGATTTGAAAACCGTTTCTTCATATAGTTGCACTTTTTCGATGAGTGTGTTCGACAGCTCGGGTAACCAAATCGCCATGGTGCAGCTTCCGATGACCACAAACAGCGAAACACACTTCGACAGTCTCTTCGTATTTGACCAAAACAAAATTTTCTTACATTTTTCCACCACAAATTTTGTGGCTTTTGACAATCTTGCAGTTTCGGCAGAGCCACTTACGACAACAATCGAACAAACCATTTTGACAACTGCCGACTCTTGCGAATTTACAGCCCTCAAATCCTCTGCAAAATACTATTGCACCATATCATCTTACGAAGACACCATAGAGTTTCGCACTCCCAAAGCCTTGGAATTGGGCAACATTACTTCGATAAGTCCTTACGAAGCCGATTTTTCTTTCACCGCTTGTGGCAATCTCTCTTCTGCACAATATGTTTTGAAGGCCATTTCTACTCCGACCACTGTTTTTGCAACCGACTTGTTCATTTCCGAAGTGGCATCGACCAATGCAAGCAACAGAGCCATAGAGATATACAACGGAACGGGTATGGCAGTCTGTTTGCAAGACTATCGCCTTGTTGCAGACATCAATACAGGCTCGGGAAACTATACAACCACAATTTCTCTCGGCTTTACGGTGGCAGACAGTCTGCAAAACGATTCTTGTCTTGTGGTTATGCAGTCTCTGCAAGCGATGAACTCGGGAGACAGAGGCGTCTATTATGTTAATCCTTCGGTGTTTGGTCAGATTGTTATTGACGGTAACGACCCTATTGCACTGCTTCACGGCAATGACACCATAGATATTTTCGGCAACTTTGGCGAACACCCTACCAATCAGCAGGGTTGGACATCGGAAAACATGAGAACAGCAAAAATAGTCTTGCAACGGCTCGGCTGGGTTACCAAGGGAGTGAACACAAACGCCTCCGAGGGCTTTCCGACCCTCTCTTCACAATGGCAACAGCTCGGAAACGTATCCTCTACTGCCGCCGAAAATTTCTCGGGCTTTGGTTGGCACACTATGGACGGAGCTTTGTATGCCGAAAATCCCGATTCGGTCATTTCCGCCTTGGATATATCATCACAATCATTGCATTTGACCGATTTGCAGCCCAACACTATTTATGAAATCTTCCTTTTGGCAGAGCAGTCGGGTGAACCAATCCGCTCAAATACCGTAAGGTTCAAAACCGGACGACACACAAAACGCACCGAAAGCGGCACTTGGTTCGACAATAATTGGACTTGCGGCATTCCCGACACGACTTGCATTGCCGAAGTTGCCAATCACCAAACCCTTACCGTGCCTGACGAAATGCAGGCAA
Source organism: Bacteroidales bacterium (assembly GCA_004551865.1). GTDB lineage: Bacteria > Bacteroidota > Bacteroidia > Bacteroidales > P3 > Onthomorpha. Next base: position 21,368 of record SFPR01000011.1, on the reverse strand, counting down.
AGTGTTACTCTCTTGTATTGAGAGATACGCTCGGACACAACAGACCTTTGGTGTATGAAAGTGGCAACTTGTTATGCTTAAACGGAGTAAGCGTCGAATTGTTCTTCGACAAACCTTCTCAGGACAGCGTTTCTTACAGCCTTTTGAGCCTGCCTGTCGGTTTGGACGAGCAAGACATTGCTGCAATACTTCAAGCTGTTTTTTCCAATTCTGCATTTGAGCCTCTGTGTTTTGAAGAGCAGTTTTCACCTGAGCCTTTCGCCTCCTATCCTGTGAAGATTAGCGACACTGCAACACTTGTTTTCTCGGGTAATATGAACTCCGACGCATCTTATACGCTGACGCAGAACAACACCTCGGGACTTTGCAATAGCAATTTCCCCACATTGCTCTCTCAAAACCCATATCCTTTCCCTATTTGCGTAAACCAAATACTCAGAGACCGCAGCTGCCTGCCTCAAAGGCTCGATACCAAGACGGGAGTGTTTGTTCCGCTTTGCGAAAACGACACTTTGCAGGCATACGAGGGCATATTGGTCGAACTGATTGATGAAAACTCTTTGGCTATTGCCACTCGGACGTCTCTTACTCCCATTCCGCCACACCAAGAAGACCTTCTCGTGGTCAGTTTGCAGACAAGCGATTTGTCAGACAAGACACAGATAGTATTTTCGCAAGATTATGCCGAGGGTTTCGACCCTTTGAGAGACAATCATAAGTTTTCACTCGAACAAGATGCTTTGCAGGTCGCACTATTGCACCAAGCAGAGCCATACAGCTTCAAATCGCTGCCGCCGTTTGCCGACAGCCTCAGCTTGGAGTTGGATTTGCAGTTGCCAAGTCTTGCAGCTTACAGCCTCAAAGTCTCGGGTAACATATCAGACAGCTGCCTTGCAGCCACGCTTACCGACATTCAAAGCGGCGAAGTACTCTTTGACTATGTTATAGACAGCATTTATACCTTCCAATCGCCAAAAGGCAGCAAACACTTCTCGCTCAACCTCTACAAAACACTTGCTTCGTCTGACAAACTGCCCGACGAATGCAATATCAGGCTAATCAAGCAGGACAACACATTGAAAGTACAAAGCCGATGTGCAATCGAGCAACTTGTTTTGTACGATATGCAGGGCAGGGAGCTGATAAGGACAAGGTGCAACGACCATATAAACCTGCCAAACAAAGGCACATTTATATTAAAGGTTCAGACAAGCTCGCAAACACTCTTTTTCAAGAGCGTGAACGTCGATTAGAGCTTGCAAACGACTAAACTGCAACATTGAAGTCCCTCAAAGCCTCGTTGAGAGAGGTCTTTTTGTCGGTCGATTCCTTTCGTTTGCCAATTATCAAGGCACAATTCACATTGTAGTCGCCTGCAGGGAAATGCTTGGTGTAGCTTCCGGGAATGACAACCGAGTTTTCGGGGACATATCCGCGGTATTCGATGCTCTCGTTTTGCGAAACATCTATGATTTTTGTCGATTGTGTGATTACCGTATTTGCTCCCAATACAGCACCTTGGGCAATTATTGCACCCTCGACCACAATACACCTCGAACCAATGAAGCAATTATCTTCCACAATTACGGGATTGGCACTCACAGGCTCCAATACACCGCCAATTCCCACCCCTCCGGCAAGGTGAACGTTTTTTCCGATTTGGGCGCAACTGCCAACCGTTGCCCAAGTATCAACCATTGTTCCGCTATCTACGTATGCCCCTATGTTCACAAACGAAGGCATCATCACACAACCCTCTGCCAAGAAGCTGCCGTAGCGAGCCACCGCAGGAGGAACGCAACGCACTTTCAACTCTTCGTAGTTCTGCTTTGTGGGAATTTTGTCCCAGAACTTCAAATCACCGCTTTCAAAATGTTCGACGCCACAAAGAGGGAAGTAAAGCACGATAGCTTTCTTTACAGCTTGGTTTACAATCCATTTGCCCTCCTTTTTCTCTGCCACTCTCACCCTTCCGCAATCCAAGTCGGCAATAATGCTCTCTATTTCCTGCCTTACCTCTTGCGATTTGAGTAGCTCTCTGTCGTTCCACGCTCTTTCAATCAATTCGATGTTCATATCGTTTTTTTGTTGCAAAGGTAGAAAAAATTGTAACAAGACATCACCTCTTTCACTCTTACGCCCTTTTGAGAGGTATCAAAAATGCAAAAATCAAAACGCCATTTTGGCAAAATAATTCGGCGTTTCAGAAGAATAAAACGCCAAGTTGTTTAAGCCAAACGCCGATTTGTCAAAGTCTTGATACACAGCGTTTAATTCTCTTGGCAAGAAGACCTTGTTTTCTGAGGTGAACGTATATATAAATAAGGTATGGCGAATATGCACCGAGAAGAGAAAACAACAAAGGCAAAAAAAATCGCTTTTTTGCTTGCAGAATTGCGGAAAAGTCGTACATTTGCAAAACGAATATGATTTAGCAAACAATTAAAACATTAAAACAATGAAAAAAGTTATTCTTTCAGTCCTTGCAATGGGACTAACAATGGGTCTAATGGCTCAAACAAAAGTTTACAATGGTGCTGAACCAATGAAGTTTAATGCAAATGCACCTAAGACTGCAGGTATCGTTTATCCTGCAACCTTTAACGATTGTGCAAGTGTAGAAGAACCTTTCTTGTACACTCAAGATGGTCAATCAATTTACTTGGCTATTACAGGAACAAATGCTTTTGGTGATTTGGCATACGGACAAAGATACCAAGGAGCAAATTACACTATCACAGGTGTTGCAGCTGTATTGTTGAACGCTTCAATTGACGGAACAGAAGAAGATATGGCAGCTGTGGTTTATGATGCTAATGGTGGCAATATCGGAAACGAATTGGCAAGAGTCGGCTTCTCAACAGCAGACCTTCCTGATTTGATGGCAGAAGAAGACTTTGAGTTGAAACAATTCACTTTCTCTTCTCCTGTAAGTTCGTCAGATTTCCTTTGCGTTATTGAAGTTCCTGAAATATCTACTTCGGAGGACGGATCACAACTTTTGGGTAATCTTGCTTTCGTAGGTTCTACTGAAATCGATTGTGCAAGCGGCGAAATGTCTTACTCTTACAGCATGGTTTCAGAAGCCGGTGATTATGGCTGGTTTACTATTTCTGAAGCATGGGGTGGCTCTGTAGATTTGGATGTCATGGTATTCCCTATCGCTGAAGGTGCTGTTGGTTTGACAGATGCAGAATTGAACTCTATGTCTTATGTTTATCCTAACCCTGCAAAGGACGAAGTTATGTTGGCTTCTTCTTTCACAATCAGCAGAGTTGAGGTTATCAACGTACTTGGACAAGTTGTATTTGCAAGCGATGTAAACGCTAACTCAATCAAGGTTAATACATCTGCATTTGCAGCAGGTAACTATGTTGCAAAGATATACACCGAAAGCGGAGTGGCTACAAAGAAATTGGTTGTTGAGTAATCACGACAATAAACTGAAAAAATAGTCTATGCGAAATGGCAGTGTGAGAAATAGTACTGCCATTTCGCTTTTTTTGAACTGAAACAATAATATCAAAAAAGAACAGAATATGAAGAAATTTTTGTCAATGGCACTTGCTCTTATCATGACTTTCGGAGCATTTGCACAGATTAACACTCACCGCTTGGAGAGTGCTAAGAAAGAAAACACAATCGAGAGAAATCTCAAAGCACCTAAGTTTGACGCAAGCTCGGCTAAGAAACACGTTGTTTCGCAATCAAAAGCCATGTCGGTCGAAATCACAGTCGGAACAATCAATCCGTTGAGCGTAGAGGCAACTTTCACTCCAAACAGCGAAGTTGTGGAATACTACTACCTTGCAGCAGATGCAAACGAGGGTAGTTTGTTCAGCCAATATGTGAGTCTGTATCAAATGTTCGGTATGGGAATTGAAGATGTGGTGATGGGAATGAGCGACAATTACGATGCTCCTGCAACAGGAACTCAAACCGTTACCTTGTTAGGCGATTTCATTACTCCGGGAGCGGTAAACACCATTTATGTTGCGGCAGTTGATGCCAACGATGAGGTGTCTATTTTCACTGCAACCTACACTGCAACTCAGTTGGGTGGCGAAGGAGATGCCATGGTTACCATTAACATTCCTCAAGACAGCATTACACCATTCTCTTTCTATTTGGAAGCAACGCCAAACGACCAAACATCTCGCTACAACTTGGTTTTGATTGATCATGCTCAATTTACCGAGCTTGGTTGGAACCAAGACAGTGTATTGGCATACTTTGCCTCAGGAGCAACACCTTACTATGCTCCAATTGCAACTTCGGTTGATGACCTTGACCCTGCAACTACATACTACATTTATGCAGAAGCATTTAATGTAAACGGCATTTCTTCGGGACTTATCTCCCAAACTGTTACCACATCTACCCTTGGCGGAAGCGGCACAGCAGCAGTTGAGGTTACAGTTAGCGATGTTACCGTAACTACTGCAACACTTTCATTCGTTCCAAACGACCAAACAGCTTACTATTACTACATGATATTGTCCGAAAGCCAATTTGAAAATGCAGGATTTACCTCAGACGCTGATGTGCAAGCCTATTTGGAGCAGGAGAATGACAGACAATACTCTCAGCTTGGCGGTACATTAGACGGACTAACTCCCGGAACAACTTACAAAGTCTATGCAATAGCATACAATGCTGACGGAGTTGTTGGTTCTATCGCTCCAACCTTGTTCACAACCATTGCAAACGGAGGCACAGGATTGGCAGAAGTTGCAGTAGAGGTTGAAATGGTTAATGGTTCAGCAGTGATTTCTGCCGTTCCAAACGACCAAGTATCTTATTATTACTTTGCAATATATTACGGAATTGACGAACTTGACGACGATTACGTGTTTGACTACTTGTTACAAAATGGTAGTACTTATATAGAAGACATAGATACCGAAATAACAGAGGAAGACTTTGATGAAAGTGAGCTTTGGGGCGTTTATGCAATACCTTTCAATGCGAACAATGAGGAAGGAACGCGTGTTGCAATCAGATTTACTCCTGAGGGAGTGGTATCTTTGGCTGACGTAGAGCTTTCTTCTGTAAGCCTTTACCCTAACCCTGCAAGTAGCGAGCTTACCGTGTCTGCCACATCTTCAATCAACCGCATTGAGATAGCAAACTTGTTGGGACAAATGGTATATGAGAACGCAACATTGGGTTCAAATCAAGCTACAATCAACGTTTCAGCTTTGCAACAAGGAGCATACCTTGTAAGAGTGTTCACAACAGAGGGAACAATGACAAGAAAATTGATTGTAAGATAGTCATCTGTTGATTGCAGACAAGCCTTTCAAGAGTCTGTCTGCTTACAACAAAAAACAATTACGGCGTTTTGACAATTCAAAACGCCGTAATATTTTATCTGAACGCCCTTTTAATCAGACCGCACGCCCTTTCGCCACAGTCTTAGTCCTCAATCCATGTTGCATACATCGGATAGGCATCGGAAATCCTCTTTACCGTTCCTTCAAGTCGCTCAGGGTCGATTTGTTTTACCTTTTTGGCTGGCATACCTGCATAAACGCAGCCGGCTTCGCAGTGAGTGTTTTCAAGAACTACTGCACCTGCTGCAATGATTGTGTTGCTTTCTATGACAGCTCCGTCCATTACTATCGCTCCCATGCCGATAAGGACGTTGTCTTTGATTGTGCAGCCATGTACTATGGCATTGTGAGCAATCGAAACGCGGTTACCTATGGTTGTGGGTGCGGTTTTGTAGGTGCAATGCACAACTGCACCGTCTTGAACATTGACATAGTCGCCCATTATAATCTTATGAACGTCTCCTCTGACGACGCTGTTAAACCAAAAGCTGCAATGTGAGCCTGTTTGTACATCTCCGACTATTGTTGCGTTGTCTGCAATGTAGTTGTCTTCGCCAAAGCGTGGCGAAATGCCTTTGACTTTCTTGATTATTGCCATTGTATTTTGTTTTTTTGTTTCTTTTTAATTGTCTTTTATGTGAGTTCAGACTATGAATATTTCCAAAATTTCGATTGATTTGCGTGGTAGTATTGCTGCTTTTTGGCATACGGCAGGCAACATGAGGGCTTCGCCTGCTTTTAGAGGAACTTGTCCTATTTCTGTCTCAATCATGCCGCTTCCTCCGACGCAAAAATAAATCACAAAGCTGTCCAATGATGAGTAATCTTTCTTCAATCCTTGCAAACAGTACATTCGATTGACTGTAAAGAAGGGTGTGGTGAGCAGATTGGTGGTTTCGTCGGTGTGAGCGTGGTAGTGTACTTTCCCGCCTTGGTTTCGCTTTTTCAAGTCCATGACTTGCAAGGCTTGTTCCAAGTGAAGCTGACGAGGCTTGCCGTTTTGGTCTTTTCTTCCCCAATCATAAAGACGATAGGTGGTGTCGCTGCTTTGCTGAATTTCGGCAATCAGACAGCCTTTGCCTATGCTGTGGACCAATCCTGCGGGAATGTAAAACAGATCTCCTTTTTCGGCAGCGGTACAATCGAGAACTTCCGTAAGTTTTGTGTCTCTCACTCGGTTTATAACTTCTGCTTTTGTCATGTTTTTGTTAAATCCGGTGAATATTTCGGCACCTTGGTCTGCCTGCAAGACGTACCACATCTCGTTTTTGCCGTTTCTCATTCCTATTTGCTGAGCATAATCGTCGTCGGGGTGAACTTGCACAGACAGATTGTCGGCTGCGTCAAGTATCTTCAAGAGCAGCGGAAACTCCTCGCCAAACTCGGCATAGTTTTCTTCGCCCAAAAGTTCGTCGGTGTACATTTGTATTACTTCACTTAGGTTTGCTTCTGCCAAAAAGCCGTTTGCCACCACTGTTTCCTGCTCTGCAAGTCCCGACAAGCACCACAGCTCTGCACATGAGGGCAATGGCGAATAATCGACGCCGAGTTCGGTTGCTATCTTGTTGCCTCCCCATACTCTCTGCTTGAAAAGAGGCATGAATTTAAGCGGATATATTCCTTGTTCCATGTTCTTGTTTTGTTTAATTCGTGCAAAGGTATGAATTTTCACAAAGAATTTGCGATGCAATGAGACAAAAAACACGCCGTTTTTGCTCTCTTGTGCCGATTTATTGCAGATATAACAATAACAATAAAGGCTTGTTCGTTATCCAAAACGTTTTAATTGAGTGAAGAAATGAAGAATAATTACACAGGTTTGACTGATGCAGAGGCTCAAAAGAGCCGATTGGAACACGGAGAGAACGTAATGACACCGCCAAAGAAGAAATCGGTGTGGCTGAAGTTGCTCGAAAAGTTCACAGACCCCTTGATAATAATACTATTGGTCGCAGGGGCGTTGAGCTTGGGTATTTCGTGCTACGAATACTTCGGAATGGGGGAGCAGGCGAGTGTTTTCTTTGAACCTATGGGCATTTTTGTTGCCGTATTGCTTTCAACCGGCTTGGCGTTTTATTTTGAGAACAGAGCCGAAGGAGAGTTTGAATTGCTCAACAAGGTCAATGACCATGAGAAAGTGAAGGTATATAGAAACGGAAACCTTACCGAGCTTGACAAGAGCAAGGTTGTGGTGGGTGATATTCTTGTTTTGAATTCGGGAGATGAGATTTGTGCTGATGCTCTCTTGCTTGAAGCGGTGAGATTGAGGGTAGATGAGAGTTCTCTCACGGGCGAGAGTTCATGCACCAAGACGACTGATGAGGCTGAATTTGACAAAGAAGCCACCTTCCCTTCAAATCATGTATATAAAGGTACGAATGTGATTGAGGGAGAAGCGGTTTGCAGGGTGATTGCGGTGGGAGATCACACCGAAGCCGGCAAAGTGTTTGAGGCAAGCCGCATCGACAATTCCGTTCGTACTCCTTTGAACGAACAACTTGACCGTTTGGGAGGATTGATTTCAAAATTGAGCTACACTTTGGCAGTTGTGATATTGGTAGGTCGTTGCATTCTTTACTTCAACTCGGGAGCTGAGTTTGAGATGATGCATTTTCTGTCATACATGTTGCAGAGCCTGATGATTTCGGTAACCTTGGTAGTGGTTGCAGTGCCGGAGGGCTTGCCGATGGCTGTAACTTTGAGCCTTGCTTACAGCATGGGACGATTGCTCAAAAGCCATTCGCTTGTAAGAAAGATGCACGCCTGCGAAACAATGGGAGCAGTAAGTGTGATATGTACTGACAAAACAGGAACCCTTACCCAAAATCAGATGAGAGTTCAGACAGCTCTGTTTCCCGAAAGACTGAAAGAAAATTCTTTTGTGGCAGAAGCCTTGGCTGTCAATTCGTCTGCATCGTTGGACTTCTCCCAAGAGGACAAGACAGGCGTTATAGGAAATCCCACAGAAGGTGCATTGTTGCTCTATCTCAAAGATAATGGCATTGATTATCGCAGATTCAGAGAGAAAATTGAGACTTTTGAGAAACTCCCTTTCACGACAGAGAATAAGTATATGGCGAGTGTGATTGCCTCGAAGGCTCTTTCGGCAAGGGTTTTGCTCCTAAAGGGCGCTCCGGAGATTGTTTTGCAGATGTGTGGCAGCTTTGAACAAGGCTTTGAGCAAGAAAGCGTAAGAGCAAAACTCGCAGAATTTCAAGGCAATGCCATGAGAACACTTGCTTTTGCCTATAAGATTTTGGAAAACGAGCAAAGCGTTGTGGCAGACGGAAAACTTATCGAAAGAAATCTGTGCTTTATGGGAATGGTAGGCATTGCCGACCCTGTGAGAGCCGATGTGCCTTGTGCGGTGAGCGAATGTATAGGAGCCGGAATAAACATCAAAATGGTTACAGGCGATACTTCCGTAACTGCCAAAGCCATTGCAAAACAAGTAGGCTTGTGGAAAGAAAACGACAATGAAGATGCAATCATCACAGGCACCGAGTTGTCGGAGTTGAGCGACAAAGAACTCCGCCAACGCATCATGAAACTGAAAGTCATCTCTCGTGCAAGACCGATGGATAAGAAGTTGCTTGTCGAAACTCTTCAAGACATGAATCAGGTTGTTGCAGTAACGGGGGACGGAACGAACGATGCTCCTGCACTCAAGGCGGCTCATGTGGGTCTTTCGATGGGAGACGGAACTAATGTGGCAAAGCAGGCAAGCGATATCACAATAACGGACAATTCTTTTACCTCCATAGGCCGTGCAGTTATGTGGGGAAGAAGCCTATACCAAAACATACAGCGTTTTATTCTCTTTCAGATGATAGTAAACGTGGTTGCGTGTCTTGTGGTTGTCTTCGGAGCATTCTTGGGCGAGCAACCGCCGCTCACGGTAACGCAGATGTTGTGGGTAAACCTTATAATGGATACTTTTGCCGCAATGGCGTTGGCATCTCTACCTCCAAACGAGAGAGTGATGCAGTCAAAACCTCGAAACAGAAAAGACTTTATCATCACAAAGCCAATGGGCATAATCATAGCTTCAATAGGTGTGTTATTCTTTGCTTTTCTCATGACGCTGCTTTATGTTTTCAAACACTATGATATCAAGGCTTTTGCCGATATTTTCTTGTTTGGAGAATACAGAGGGGGAATAGGTATAAGTCCGAAGGAGGGAAGTATGTTCTTTACAGTCTTTGTGATGTTGCAGTTTTGGAATATGTTTAACGCAAAAGCCTACATGAGCGGACGCAGTGCCTTTCACTTCAAAAATTGCGGCAGTTTCTTGTTGATAGCTGCCATTATATTGGCAGGGCAGGTTGCGATAGTAACTTTCGGAGGCAAGATGTTCAGCGTAACTCCTCTGTCGGTTGCAGATTGGGTCGTAATGATTGCTCTTACTTCTTTGGTTATGATATTAGGAGAGCTTGCGAGATTTGCGAACAATCATTGCATAAAAGCCAAGGCTTGATTTGTCGAGAAATAAAACGGTACTTTGACAAAATAAAAACGGCGACTCGGAAAAACAAGTCGCCGTTTTATTTTGTTGAAATGCCATTTGGTTCTCACGCTTGTGTATTCTGCTCAATTTCAGTAGCTTTTGATGCAGAGTGTTTGAGGACTTTTGCGTCCAAATAGAAGACCGTTTCTTCTGCAATGTTGTTGCAGCGGTCGCCAATGCGTTCCAATTTTCTTATTACATGATTAAGGCTCATGTATTCTTCGCATCTGCTTGGTTCTTGTCTGATTTGCTCTGCCAATATGCCGAGCGCATCATGATTTATCTCATCGACCAAGTTGTCTATGCCGAACACAGCCTCTGCCTTCTTGCTGTCCTCTTGTTCAAATGCCGAATGTGCCAACTCAAACATATTTTCTATGCAGTCGAACATTTGTTCCAAGCGGAGATTTGTTGCAAGCACGGGGTCAATTTTGCCGTTCATGTCTTTGAGAACAAATGTTGCCACGCTTTCTGCAAAGTCGCCTATTCTCTCGAGGTTGTTGTTTATCTTCAAAACAGCAAGCACCAATCGCAAATCAATGGCAACGGGATTGTTCAGTGCAATGAAATTTTCGCATTGACTGTCTATTTTTAATTCCAAGGCGTTGCACATCTTTTCGCGGGCGATTACCTCCCTTGCCAAAGAACGATTGCAATCAAAAAGAGCCTGCCTGCTTTTGCTTATTTGTCTGAACACCAATGTCCACATTTGTTCCAATGAATCGTTCAGAGCTTTTAGTTCGTTGTCTATATGTTTTACCATTTTTTTGTTTTGTATTTGTTTGTTTGAAATTATGTTTTGCCAAAATCAACCGAAACGACCTGTGATGTAGTTTTGAGTTGCCTGCTTTGAAGGGTTGGTGAAAATTTTGTCGGTGTCGTCATACTCAATCAGCTCGCCAAGGTAAAAGAACGCCGTCTTGTCCGACACTCTTGCCGCCTGCTGCATATTGTGCGTAACGATAACTATCGTATATTGTTTTTTGAGTTCAAAAATCAAGTCTTCGATTTTTACCGTCGAAATAGGGTCCAAAGCCGATGCGGGTTCGTCCATGAGAAGTATTTCGGGCTTTACAGCCAAGGCTCTTGCAATACAGAGTCTCTGTTGTTGTCCTCCCGAGAGTTCAAAAGCCGATTTGTTCAATTTGTCTTTGACTTCTTCCCACAGAGCAGCCGATTTGAGGCTTTCTTCAACCCTTTGGGCAATAAGTTTGTGGTCTTTTACTCCATTTACTCTCAGTCCGTAGGCGATGTTATCGAAAATACTCTTTCCGAAAGGGTTGGGCTTTTGAAATACCATGCCGACACGTTTTCTCAAATTGTCCACATCAACCGATTTATCATAAATATTTTCGCCTCCTATGAGGACCTCGCCTTGCAGTTTTGTGCCTGCAATCAAGTCATTCATTCTGTTGAATAAGCGAAGGTAGGTACTCTTTCCGCAACCCGAAGGACCGATAAAAGCAGTTACGCTGTTCTGCTCTATTTCCATGTCTATATCTTTCAGAGCGTGGAAATCGCCGTACCAAAAGTTCAAATTCTTTGTTTCTATTATCTTCATAACTCTAATTCATCTTTGTTTTCTTGCTGAAATATCTTCGTAATGCATTGGCAATAAGGTTGAGTATCAACACAATCATCACAAGTACGAAAGCTGTTCCGAAAGCCATCGAACGCGATGCCTCGATGTCTGTTCCCGAAGTTGAAAGCACATACAAATGATAAGGAAGTGCCATTACTTGGTCAAATATGCTTGTAGGCAATTTTGGTAAGAAGTAAGCGGCCACCGTAAACAAAATGGGAGCTGTTTCTCCCGACACCCTTCCGAGTGAGAGTATCAGACCGGTAAGCACATTAGGCATAGCCATGGGAAGAACAACCTTGAAGATTGTCTGCAATTTGCTTGCTCCCAAGGCAAGAGAGCCGTGCCGATAGCTGTCATCAACTTGTTTTAGGGCTTCTTCGGTCGTTCTTATCACAACCGGCAGAACCAAAATGCCGAGAGTGAGACTTCCCGCCAAGATACTATCTCCGAAACCCAGACCATTGACGAACAAAGCCATACCAAACAATCCGAAAACGATAGAAGGAATTGCCGAAAGGTTGTTTGTCATCATGCGAATGAAGCGGATAATCTTACCATTGCCTGCATATTCGTTGAGATATATGCCGCTGAGAACCCCGATGGGGAAAGCAAAAATCATACTTCCCACACTCAGACAAATAGTACCCACTATTGCAGGCAGAATACCTCCGCCTGTCATTCCGTCATCGGGCATAGATGTGAGAAACTCCCACGACACTGCACCGATACCCCTGACCAAGATGAAAGCAAGTATCCACACCAAAACACCAAGGATACTCAAACTCATCAGTCTTATAATCCAAAAAGCAATAGTTTGTTTAGTCTTTTTCATTTCGATTTTTGTTTAATTGTTCCTTTGTGTTGAATGTAATCGACAATCAAATTTATCAGCAAAGTGATGATAAACAATATGCAAGCCAACATAAACAAAGCCTGATAGTGCGCTCCTCCGTTTGGAGCTTCGCCAAGCTCGGCTGCAATGCTCGCAGGAATTGTTCTTATCGGTTCCAAGAGAGTGTGAGGCATTACCGCCGCATTACCGCAGACCATTAGAACCGCCATAGTTTCGCCGATTGCACGACCAATTCCCAAAACCACACCTGCCGTTATGCCGCTTTTTGCATGAGGAATGACTACCTTATAAATAGTCTGCCAGCGATTTGCACCAAGGGCAAGGGAAGCCTCTCTCAGACTGTCGGGTGTTGCTCTCATTGCATCTTCGGCAATGGTGATGATTGTAGGCAAAGCCATGATTGCAAGAATGATTGCACCCGAAAGAGCAGTCTCTCCGACATCCAAACCGAAAGTTTTTTGGATTATTGGCACGATTACCACCAATCCAAAGAAACCATAAACCACAGAAGGGATACCCGAAAGCAACTCTATTGCAGGTTTGAGAAATTTGTATAAGCGTTTGTTGGCAATTTCCGACAAATAAACTGCCGCCGACAAGGCAAAAGGCAGGGCAATGATGATTGCAGCCAAGCTGACCCACAATGTGCCGAGAATAATCGGCAAGACACCGAACTGAGGTGCAGGTTGAGCGGTCGGCATCCACATCTTGCCGGCAAAAAAGTCCGAAAGATTGATATTACCGCAATCAACAGCTCTCATATTGCCTATTTCGTTCAGATATTCTTTGGGAACAAAAGCGATAAGCTGCGTTTTGTCCTCCTGTTCCATGGCTTGGTCGATGTCGTGAGCCACAACAATCTCTCCGGAGAAAGTCTTGCCGCTTTTTTGTTTGACGTCTTCCCACCGAGTAATCTCTCCGTCAAAGATAAGTCTCAATTGCTCGGCATTCAAATGAGAAACAGGGTTGTTCTCCTGCACTGCGACAACGTAACCGCTCTCAACCGTGCTGTTGGAAAACAATCCCAGTCCCTCTTTGAAAAGGAAAACTATTATCAATACAACTATGAGCGAACTTATGCTTCCACTGAGTTTGATGCAACCTTCAACAATCTTTTGCCAAATCTTGTTTGTTCCGCATTTCATAGCCATTGACTTTTGCTTTTACTTTATCGGAATATATCCTACCTTTGAAACAATTTTCTGACCTTCTGCAGAGAGTACGAAATCTATGAAAGGACGCACTTTCTTCTCTGATTTAATCTCGTAGTAGTACATAAGCGGTCTCACAATCGGGTAAGTCTTGTTCTTTGCTGTCGCAACGCTTGGAGCAACGAAGTTTTTGCCGTCATAACTTACCTGCAAGGCTTTCACTTCCTTGTTAAGGTATGCAAGACCAACGTATCCGATTGCACCCTTGGTTTGTTTTACCGATTGGATTATTGCACCTGTTGCAGGCATTGCAAGAGCTGATGGAAGGTAGTTCTTGTTTTTCATCACACTTTCCTTGAAAAACTCGTACGTTCCGGAAGAAGTTTCTCTCGAATAAACAACTATCTTCATGTCTTCGCCACCTACTTGTTTCCAGTTTGTGATTTTTCCGGTGTAAATTTGTTCCAACTGGCTTCGTGTAAGTTTGCTTACTTTGTTTGCAGGGTTTACAATCACCGCAATGGCATCGTATGCAATTATCACTTCTTTTGCTTGTTTGCCTGCTTGTTGCAATTTCTTCTTTTCGGAGAATTTCATCTTACGAGAGCTTTGTGCAATGTCGCAGCTGCCTGAAATAAGTGCTGATATGCCGACTCCGCTTCCTCCTCCGTTTACGCTGACTTTTCCACCCTTTGCCGAGTATGCCTCAGCTTCTCTTTGACTTAGCGGCAAGACTGTGTCGCTACCTTTAATCTTTTGGCAGTATCCTGAAATACTCATCAAAGCTGCCAATAACATGATTGCTGTCTTTTTCATCTTTGTATTCATTTAGTAAATTTGTTAAAACTTATATTGTAATCTCAATGTAAATACGTTGTCTTTCAAATCTTTGCTATATTTCTCAATTTGATTTGTTGTTTCGTTGGAGATGATGTCATAGTAAGCCATAAGTCTGACGTTGCTGTTCAATCTGTACAACAGACCCAAGCCGAGGCTGCTCTGAGCAAGGTCAGTCTTGTTTGTAATCTCGTCGCCGGCAAGGTCGGTGTTTGCATCAGCCCAAGAGTATTTTACAACCACTGACATAGGCAAGCGATATATGTCTTGAACAAAGTAAACGTGCCAGCCCATAAAGTTTCTCATATAGCTGAAAGCAGCAGAAGCATCATAGCTGTTTGCTTTTGTTGAGGTGAAAGATGACTTGGTAGAAGGTTGTTGTCCCATCAAGTATTCAGCTCTTATGTTGCTAAGACCCCAAGAGGTGCTTATCGACACTTGTGCATCAATTCCGTAGTATAGTCTCGCATTTGTAGAGTTTGCTTCGACAGTTGATGACACCCACCGGTTGTCTTTTACTTCAAACAAGAGAGTATCGGCATTGTTTACGCTACCATAGTAGAGTGAAGTACCCAATCCCCATTCCACATTGGACGTTGCTCTGTTATACTTCAAGTGTCCGATAAAGTCAAGTTTACTATTGTCGTCTTGTCTTATACCATTACCGGAGAAAAGACCTGCATCTAATGTCAAACCTTCAAGAGCCGACTGTTTTGGTGCAGCAATCGTAAGCATTGCACCCAAGTCTCTTTCGTCAGGGAAGAGGTTTTGATACAACCAAGTTCTCTCAGGGCTTTCTCTTAGTGAAGAAGAATAAGAAATCTCATCACCAAATGGTCTGTCAAACACTCCCAACTTCAAACCAAACACCTTCAAGAAAGGTTCGTTAATTTGAAAATAAGCATCTTTCAAGCCCAAACCCTTTTCGGTCAAGTCTAATTGGAACACGCTCTTGGCATTCTTGCCTGCGTATTCAAATTTCAATCTTCCTCTTCTTATACCATAACGAGTAAACATGTCGCTTTCGGTGTCTTTGTTAATCGAGGTAAGTTTTCCTGTCTTTGTTGTACCATCTTCTTGTGCAAATTCGGCTTGAGCCTGAACGTAAGCAGAGAACTTCAACTTTGAGAACTTGCTTACTGCACCCTCATTCTTTTCAACTCTTTCGGTAAGCAGTGAAAGAGAATCTTTTTTTACTTCGTCTTGAGCCACAGCCACGCCACTCATAAGCGTCAATGCTGCAATAGTGTAAATGATTTTTTTCATTGTTTCTTTGTTTTTGATTTTTTACGGTGCAAAAGTATATCGCAAATTTCGCAAAGCTGTTAAGTCTGTGTTAAGCGTTTGTTAAATAATTGTTAAGTCTTGTAAGTTGCTGACAATCTGATATAAAAGTAGCTTTTGGAAGTACAAAAATCCAAACGCCGATTTATTTTGAGGAACATTTGGTTTGTAAGACAGATTGTATAAAATATTGCAGAAAAATGCTGAATTTGTCGCAATAGAAGAGCAAAAAGTGCCTTGGTTTCGACATTTTATAATAACTTTGCCACATCAAAAAAACGATAAACGTATGAATATAATCATTCCGATGGCGGGCATGGGCAAGAGATTGCGTCCGCACACATTGACAACCCCCAAGCCGCTTATCGAAGTGGCAGGAAAGCCGATTGTACAGCGATTGTGCGAAGATATTATTTCTGTTGTGGGAGAAAAGACAGAGGAGATAGGTTTTATCATTGGCGATTTTGGAGAGCAGGTAGAGCAAGAGTTGATTTCGATTGCAGAAGCTCTCGGAGCAAAGGGCAGGATATACCACCAAGAGCAGCCTCTTGGCACGGCACACGCAATATGGTGTGCAAGGCAGAGCCTCGTTGGCAAGGTAACCGTTGCTTTTGCCGACACTTTGTTTGATGCCGGTTTTTCGATGAACACAGAGGAGGACGGCATAATTTGGACTCATAAGGTCGAAGACCCGAGTGCGTTTGGTGTTGTGAGAAAGAACTCTGACGGAACGATTGCAGGCTTTGTCGAAAAGCCAAAAGAATATGTCAGCAATGAAGCAATCATAGGTATTTATTACTTCAAATCGGGCGAAAACCTGCTTGGTGAATTGCAGTACCTTATTGACAACAACGTAACCAAGGGTGGTGAATACCAGCTGACTGACGCCTTGCAGAATATGCTCGACAAAGGGTTGAAATTCAAAACCAACGATGTCAGAGAGTGGCTTGACTGTGGCAATCCGCTTGCAACAATACAAACCAATCAGAGAGTGCTTGCTCTCAAAGCCGACAAAGAACAACTTGTTTCTGACAATGTCATTTGCAACAACTCTACAATCATTCCTCCTGTATGTATTGCCGAGGGTGTGGAGCTGAACAATTCGGTTGTAGGACCGTATGTAAGCGTATCAAGAGAGACCAAGGTGAGCAACAGCGTGATTTCCAACTCCATTGTGGGAAAGCAAACCACAATAGCAAATAGTGTGCTTTCTCAATCGATGATAGGAAACAATGTCAAGCTCGTTTCAAAACCGCAACATCTTTCTTTGGGAGATTATAGCGAAACAGAATTATAATGACAACACAAATCAGTCGTTTGCTTGCCCTTGTGGCAACAAGCATTTTACTATTTTCATGTTCCGAGACTTTGAGACAACCGGAGGGGAAGACTGCGGAAAGTCTCAAAGTTGCGGAAATGATTATTGATGCGGCAACTCAACAGGAAATTGGCAACAACGAGCAAGCCGAAAAGATATATCAAGACATACTTTCGTTGCAACCCGACAACTCATTGGCATATTATCGGCTTGCAGCTTTGAGTTTTGAGAATTATGACGTAGAAAGGGCAATACAATACAATGAAAAGGCGGTAAAACTCAGTCCGAAGAACCATTGGTACAGGCTTCAACTATCAGAGATTTACCTCTTTATGAGACAGCCCTGGCTTGCAGCAGAGCAATATGAGATTTTGGTGAAGCAATATCCGCAGATAGATGAGTATTATGAGTTGCTTTCGGAGGCTTATATTGCGGCAGGAGAGTACAAAAAAGCAGTGGGAGCAATCGAAAGACTTGAAAAACAACACGGAACAAGCGAAGCTACCGGCATGATAAAGTATAGGATATACTCTATGGGCGGACAAAACGACAAAGCAATCAAAGAGATTGAAAAGCTCTCGAAATTATATCCTCAGAATACAGATTATCTGTCTATTTTGGCACAGACTGCAATGACAAGCTCCGACTATGACAAGGCGTTTGCCTACTATAAAAAGATAGAAGAGGTATCGCCTGACGACGAAAATAACATTGTTGCACTGATAGACTATTACAACAAAACCAATCGTCCTCAACAAACCGAAGAATACATAGACAAGATGTGCAAAAACCAATCTATGGATTTCAATACCAAAAACATGGTGATGTTGAGCGTATATGGCGACAAGGTCGATGGAGATCCGGAAACCTTTTCAAAATATATTTCACACCTTGAGGCAATGAAGCAGCTGCATTCTCAGCAAGCCGAGATGTGGCAGTATCTCTGCATAGGTTATATGAGGATTTTGCTATTTGAACGAGCGGCAGATGCAGCCCAAAGGAGTATCGCATTGGGCAACAACGACTATTCGACTTACCAAAACCTGCTTTTTGCCCAAAGCACCTTTGCATCACCCGACAGTATCATTGCATCGGCAAACCAAGCCATAGAACAATTTCCTTCTCAGCCTATTCCCTATCTTTTCAAAGGAGTAAATCTTATGGCAAAGGAAGACTATGAGGGAGCGATAGAGGCTTTCACAAGCGGCTTGAAGCGAAGCGGAAGCGACAAAGCACTGAGAGAAGATTTTTATCTCAATCTTGCCGACAGCTATCATGCAGTAGGCAGGAGGGAGGAGGCATTTGCAACCTACGACAAGGTGTTGAACCTCAATCCCGACAACATTCCCGCCCTCAACAACTATGCCTACTATCTCAGCCTTGCGGAACGAGACTTGGACAAGGCAGAGAAAATGGCACAAAAGGTATATGCGTCAAACAAAGATAACATCACATACGCCGACACCTACGCATGGGTGTTGTATGTTGCAGGAAAATATGCCGAGGCTCTCAAAGTGTTTGAAACAACAGACATTCCGCAAGACCAATGGAGCGACACCATATTGCAACACTACCAAGCAATCAAACAAAAAGCAGAAAGATGAGAACAAGAACACTGATAACACTCCTTGCCACCATTGCTCTTTTTTGCTCATGCGGCGTTTCACGAAAGCAAAATGTCGTTTCACCAAAACAAGATGCTGCTTTGAAACCCTCCGAGCAGGAGAGCGTTGGCTATACCACCTTTGCAGCACAATATAAGGGCAGCTTCAATTCCATACCCTTCAAGTTGCAAGTCAGGGCAAGCCACGATAGTATTATATGGTGCAGCGTGTCGGCACTGCTTGGCGAGGTGGCAAGAGGCAAACTTACTTGCGACAGCATATATGCCTTGGATAAAATCAATTCGGAGGCTTATATCATTGCCAAAAGCACACTGACGGAAGCCGGAAAGAACTTTGACAACAAGACAATAGAGAAATTTCTCACCGATACGGTCGATGCACAAATGCAGTTCGGACTTACCAAGCCTCTTGCGGCAGAAGTATCGGTCAAAAAGAAAGTGCAGAGCGGAAGTATGCCCGTCTATGAGCTTGAAGCCACCATTTCAAAACACAAATACAAGCTCAAACTCACCCAAACCGACATCAAGTTTGACACTCCTCAGCAATACCCCTTCACCATTCCCGCTCAGTACAGCATAAAACGTCGATAATGGCAGAGAACTACATAACCGTCGAAAACCTCTCGAAGAGCTATGGCGAGAAACCATTGTTTGAAAACATAGGCTTCGGTATCAATAAAGGACAAAAGACAGCCCTTGTTGCGGCAAATGGCAGCGGCAAAAGCACATTGCTCAAAATACTTGCGGGAAAAGAACCCTACGATGACGGAAAGCTGAGCTTTCGCAAAAATATCAGCGTAGCATATCTCGAACAGCAACCCTTGCAGGGAGTGCAGGCAAGCATAATGGACGTGATCTTTGAGAGCGACAGCCCGCTTATGAAGACCGTCAAGCGGTATGAACAGGCAGTCAGAGCCGTTCAGAGAGATCCTTCGCCCAAAGTGCAACAAGAACTTACCAACGCTATATCCGAAATGGACTCCATATCAGCTTGGAACTACGAAAGCGAGGTCAAAGAAATCCTCGGCAAACTCCAAATTGACGATTTGGAACAAAGCGTTGCTACACTCTCGGGAGGAGAGCGAAAAAAGGTCGCCCTCTGCATGGTATTGCTCAGCAACAGCGAAGTGTTGTTGCTTGACGAACCGACAAACCACCTTGACATTCAGATGATAGAGTGGTTGGAAAACTATTTGAGCAAAGCAAATCAAAGCCTCTTGGTCGTTTCGCACGACAGATACTTCATTGATGCAATCAGTACCGACATCTATGAACTTGACAACTGCACAATCAATAAATATCACGGCAACTTTGCCTACTATCTTGAAAAGAAAGCCGAACGACAGCAACAGCAGGCAGCATGGCAGGCAAAGGCAAGAAACCTATACAAGAAAGAACTCGAATGGATAAGGAGAATGCCGCAGGCTCGCGGTACCAAATCTCGCTCACGCATCGAAGCCTTTGAACAACTCGAACAACAACTGCAACAAAAAGTCGAACAAGAAAGCAAAACATTCAGTGTCAAAAGTCGAAGGATAGGAAGCAAGATATTGGAAATAAACAATATCACCAAGACTTATGACGACAGAGTGATAATTGACGACTTTTCGCACACATATAAGCGAGGCGACAAAATAGGCATTGTAGGCAGCAACGGATGTGGCAAGACCACTTTTTTGGAAGTGATAACCGGCAAAGCCAAAGCCGACAGAGGCAAGGTAACCATAGGACAAACCATCACCATAGGCTACTTTACCCAAAACACACCGACAGAAAAGCCCGACACAAGGGTCATCGACATAATCAGACGCTCTACCGACAGCATCACCCTTGCAGACGGAACACACCTGAGTGCCTCGCAATATCTCACTTACTTCGGTATTCCTCCACAAAAGCAGTTTACCGAATACTCGCTCCTTTCGGGAGGAGAGCGACGCCTGCTTTTTCTTTTGGAAATCCTCATCACCAACCCCAATTTCCTCATCTTGGACGAACCGACCAACGACTTGGATATTTATACACAGATGAAGTTGGAGAACTTCCTTGAAGACTATGACGGCTGTCTGCTTGTGGTCTCACACGACCGACATTTCCTCGATCGGATTTGCTCTCAGCTTTTTGTGTTTGAGCAAAACGGCAAAATAAAAGAGTATCCTTTCTCTTATACACGCTATTTGGAAGACAAAAAATCCAAGCAAAAAGTCGAAAGCCAAGCCAAACGCTCCACCGAAAAGACTTTCGCCGAAAACAAAAAGCCGCAACGAGAACACTCCAAACGCAAGCTGAGCTACAAAGAACAAAGAGAGTTGGAAGAAATAGAGAAGAGCCTGCCCGATTTGGAACAACAAAAAGCCGCCTTGGAACAACAGATGAACTCCGGCGAACTGACCACGGAACAACTCACCGAGAAATCACTGCTATACCAACAAATCTTGGAACAAATCGACCAAAAAGAACTGCGATGGTTAGAACTAAACGAACCAACCGCCTGATAGAACCAACCCTTTCACAACCCCACGACAGAGATATGATAGATAGGAGATTACACACTAAAGGCAAAAGTCTAAGCTTACACAAATAGAAATCGCTCAATAGCACCAACCGATTATAAGACACCAATATCTCGGGTGGTACTTATGCTTTGCCAACGATTGTTCGCAAATGATATGATTGTGGATTTTTGAACAATAATAACTTCTTTCCATATTTTTCGATGATAAAAATCAAGGATTTTAAGCGAAGATTTCGAGAGGATTTCTCACCTGTTTTGAGAGCAAAATAAGGCTTTTTGAACGGAGGTTTTGTCTTGACAGAAAAACATAAGGGTTTTTGCTCACTAACATGAAGTCTTTTTGCAAAAAGACGAAGGATTA